>JAGGSO010000091.1 GCA_021159055.1 Candidatus Bipolaricaulota bacterium
GATGGTGGCCAAGGGAGGGACGATCGTGGCGAACCGCTCCCTGATCGAGCGGGACCTCGCCCGGAGCGACGTCCGCGCCCATTTCGTCGACGTCCACTCCCTCGCGGAGGAGGCGGGGAGCTCACGCGCGATCAACATGGTCGCGCTCGGGGCCTATCTGAAGGCGACCGGGGTCGTCCCGCTCGAGGTCGTCAAACGGGCGATGGCGCGGATGCTCGAGGAGGGCGGGAAGGGGAGGTTCGTCCCGGCGAATGAGAAGGCGCTCGAGCTGGGGTACGAAGCTGTCTGAGCGAATCGTTTCGCGGGACGAGATCTTCTCCGGGCGGATCGTCCGCCTCGTCGTCGACCGGGTCGAGCTTCCGGACGGGAGCGAGGCGAGTCGCGAGCTCGTGCTCCATCCGGGCGCGGTGGCGATCCTCCCGATCCTCGATGACGGACGGATCATCCTCGTCCGCCAATACCGCCACGCCGTCGGGGCGGAGCTCCTCGAGGTCCCAGCCGGGAAGCTCGATGTCGAAGGGGAGTCACCGCAGGAGTGCGCGGCGCGCGAGCTGCGCGAGGAGACGGGTTACGTCGCCTCCGATTGGGAGGAGATCTGCACGTTCTACACATCGCCTGGATTCACGAACGAGCGGATCGTCCTGTTCCGCGCCACCGGGTTGCGGCGGGTCGGATCGCCCGCGCCCGGGGAGATCGCGGGGCTCGAGCTCGTCGCACCAGGGGACATTCCAAAGATGATCGCAACCGGTGAGCTCATCGACGGGAAGACGCTCATCGCCTTGAGTTGGCGGAACGGGGTGAATGGATGAACTCACGTTTCTTCCACTTCGGCGAGGACAACCGCGGTGGCTACCACTTCGATCCGTACGCACTCCCCGAAAACGTCCGTCTCCTCGGAAACGGCCAGCTCGGGGGGAAGGCACGCGGGCTTCTGTTCGTCATCGATCACCTCCGCCACGGCGGACGGCTCACCGATTACGATCCCCTCATCGGATTTCCTGACTCGTTCATCATCACCACCGACGTGTACGACGAGTTCATGGAGGAAAACCGGTTGGGAGAATCGGTCCTCGCCCGCTGCGCCGGGGAGATATCGACGGAGGAGCTACAGGCGCGGATCGTTGCCGCTCATTTCCCGGATGAGGCCCGGGCACGGCTGGCGGAGTTCATCGCTGCGGAGCATAGGCCCCTCGTCGTCCGCTCGTCATCGGTGATGGAGGACAATCCGAACCACTCGTTCGCCGGGATCTACCTCTCCGAGTTCCTCGGGAACACCGGGTCGGACGCGGATCGGCTTGAAGCCCTGGTCGGGGCAGTGAAGCGAGTGTACGCCTCCACCTTCGGTCGGAACGCCCGCGCCTACCGAAAGCGCCACGGCCTCCCGTGGGAAAAGGAGAAGATGGCGATCCTGGTTCAGAACATGATCGGACGTCACTACCCGCACAGCCTCTTCTATCCACTCATCGGCGGAGTCGCCTTCTCCCTCAACTTCTACCCGTGGAGCGACCGCCTCCGCCCCGAGGATGGGGTCGTCCGTCTCGTGGTCGGGGTGGGAACCAGGGCCGTCGGCCGCGAGTATGCCCGTGTTTTCTCGCCGGTCATGCCCGGCCTGCGACCGGAGGGATCGGATACCAAGGCGATCATTCGCTATTCCCAGGAGACCGTCGACGTCCTCGACATGCAATCCGGTCGACTCGGGCAGCGGAAGCTGCATCAGCTCGACAATCCCCTCTTAGCTGAAGTCTGCTCGGTCGTCTCCCCGGATGGGACTCTGTACGAGCCGGTCGGTGGGATTGTGGGGGAGGGGAGGTACGTGGCGACGTTCAACCGGTTCATCGCCCGGGATGACATCTTCCCGTTCACGTCCCTTGTGCGTGAGCTTCTGGCCGGATTGGAGGGATTGTTCGAGCTTCCGGTCGACATTGAGTTTGCGGTCGACTTCCCCCTCTCCCGCGCGACCGGAGAGCCGCGGTTCTACCTCCTCCAGGCGCGCCCCCTCGGCGGGAGGCCGGAGCATCGCCGGGTCCGCATCCCGCAGATCCCGAAGGAGCGGATCCTCCTTTCGTGCGGGAACGTGCTCGGAAACGGAAAGAAACGTGGGATCAATGATCTGATCTTCGTCGATCCGCGTACCTACGACTACACCCGTGCTGGGGAGGTCGCCCGGCGGGTGGGGGAGATCGATCAGACCTTGAACGGGGCCCCCTACATCCTGATCGGCCCGGGACGGTGGGGGACGACGAACCCCCAGCTCGGGGTCCCGGTCCAGTACGGGGAGATTGCCGGGGCTGAGGTGATCGTGGAGATGGCAACGGAATCGTTCGCCCCCGAGCTCTCCTACGGAACGCACTTCTACGCCGACATGGTGGCGAGCGGGGTCCTCTACCTCCCGTTCCGGGAGGAGGAGGGGGATCAGTTCAACCGGGACCTCCTCTCCCGCCTCCCCGCCGTCGCCTCCGAGGATGGGGTGCTGCACGTGCGCGCGGAGGAGGGGTTCGTGGTCTATGCCGATGGGGCGGGAAAACGGGGCGTGATCGCACTTTCCCGCTAACGAGACAAACGGGCAATTTTCTGGTATGCTAGAGGGAGAAATTCTGTAGTTATTCGATAAGGGAGGATCGAAGCATGGCGGAGGTAACGCTGAACAAAGTGACGAAACGGTTCGGGGACTTCACCGCGGTGAAGGGGATCGATCTGCAGGTTGAGGACGGAAAATTCACCGTCTTGGTCGGCCCGTCTGGATGCGGGAAGACGACGACGCTGCGCATGATCGCCGGGCTGGAGGAAGTGACGGAAGGGGAGATCAAGATCGGGGACCGGGTGGTGAACAACGTCCCGCCCAAGGACCGGGATATCGCGATGGTCTTCCAGAACTACGCCCTCTACCCCCACATGGATGTGTACAACAACATGGCGTTTGGGCTGAAGCTGCGCAAGGTTCCGAAGGATGAGATCCAACGGCGCGTCCACGCTGCGGCTGAGCTTCTCGGGATCGCGAACAAGCTGAAGAGCAAGCCGCGCGAGCTCTCCGGTGGACAGCGCCAGCGGGTCGCAGTTGGACGGGCGATCGTCCGCGACCCGAAGGTGTTCCTGTTCGATGAGCCGCTTTCCAACCTCGACGCCAAGCTGCGCGTGCAGATGCGCACCGAGCTCGAGCAGCTCCACCACCGCCTCAAGACGACCACGATCTATGTGACGCACGATCAGGTGGAAGCGATGACCCTCGGCGACAAGATCGCAGTGATGCGCGACGGGGTGATCCACCAGTATGACTCCCCAAAGCAGACTTACGACCATCCCGCCGACCGGTTCGTTGCCGGATTCATCGGGAGTCCGGCGATGAACTTCCTGAACGCCCGTGTTGAGTCCGCGGATGGCAAGGTGATGCTGGTCGGAGACGGGTTCAAGCTGATGGTCCCGGAGGGGCGTCCGACCGATCTCCCACCGAATGTGATCGTTGGAATCCGGCCCGAGGACCTAAACGGCCCGGTTACAGACGGGAAGGAGGGGGAGCTCCTCGACGCCACAGTTACGGTAACTGAGCAGCTGGGGAGTGAGCTCCTCGTCTACGCCAAATGCGGCGAGACTCCGATCGTGGCCAACCTCGATCCCCACATCACGATTAATATCGGGGACAAGATCAAGCTCGCCGTCGCCCTGGATCGGATGCACGTCTTCGACCCGGAGACGGATAAGACCTTCTTCTAAACCAGCGGATAGAACGCCCCAGGCCAGCGGCCTGGGGCGGTTTGTTTACGCCCGAGAGGATTCGAACCTCTGACCTTCGCATCCGGAGTGCGACGCTCTGATCCACTGAGCTACGGGCGCATCTGGCGGAGGGGGCGGGATTCGAACCCGCGGAGGAGCTATGCACCCCTCGACGGTTTAGCAAACCGTTGTCTTGGACCGCTTGACTACCCCTCCGAACAGTATTCATTCTACAATCTACGGTCGATCGGTGCAAGGACCAGAGTTGTCTCATCCAGGATGAGCATGAACCAAGGTGGTATTGTTTCTCGAGCGTGCGGGATCACTGGTATCGCGAACGCGTGCACACATCATAGGAGGCATGTTAGTGAAGCGGTCCGCAGCAAGCTGTGCGGTATCCAGCGAGGGCTCATGAATAACGTAGTAGAATTCACGTGCAATGGCTGATCGAAGGAATACGCTGACCCTCGTTGTTTACCTTGGGATAGTCTTGTTCATCATCGTATTCGGGCTCTACACCTCGCGCTACGTGGTCCACCGGCCGTGGACGGCCCGCGATCGGGTCGCTGCGGCGGCGGTGGACGGGGTTTGTTACGTCATCGGCGGAACAAACCCAGACGGTGAGCTCCTCGATGCGATCCTGGCGATCGACCCGGCGACCCGGCGGGCGAACACCGTCGGTCATCTCTCCACCCCCAGGTTCGGAGTCGCAGCGGCAGGTTGCTCCGGAGGGATTTTCGTCCTCGGTGGGGAGGACAGAAGCGGCTACCTCGACGAAATCGTTCGCTTCGACCCAAGCACGAAGAAGAGCCAGCTTGTGGGCCGTCTCCCTTCCCCCCGCGCCTTCGGCGCCGCGGCGGCCGTGGCCGGGAGGATCTACTACATCGGTGGCTGGGACGGGCACAGCCGATTGGACGAGATCGTCGAGTTCAACCCTGCCACCGGGACCGCGGTTGTCATCGGGCACCTCTCTTCGGCGCGCGAGTTCGCGGCGGTGGCCGCTTCCGGCGATAAGCTCTACGTGATCGGAGGGGAAGACGATTCCACTGCGCCAATCCACGAGATTGTGGATGTCGACCCCGCCACCGGTAAGATCGTGCGGACCGGAACGCTACCCGAACCCGTCTCCCGCGCTGCCGCGGCGAGCACGGGAAAGGCGATCTACGTCTTCGGTGGCTGGAACAGGGGATCGAGTGACACCGTCGTCGTTGTCGATCCGACCACGCTTTCCTCCTCTGAGGTGACCACCCTCCCGTTCACAGGAGCCGACCTCGCGGCGGTCGCCTGCTCCGGGAAAATCTACTTATTCGGGGGAGCCGATCCTAAATTTCACCAGCAAATCAGGATCGTCGAGTTCGACCCCGTGAGTCGGGATATCGTCTACGTGCACTTGCGTCATTTCCTGTGGTGGTGAGGGTGAGGCGAAGCGGGGGAGCCTGATCATCGCACTGCGGCGTACAGGAGCTCCAGGAACCGGTCGCGCGATGCTTTGAGCACCACGTCGACGTTCGGAGCGTTCCCGGTGATCCCCAAATGGTCGACTACCACCGCCCCGCGGGTGAGATCCCCCTTTGTCTCGACATCGACGTACAGGTGCTTGATCTCTGTCGCCACTGCGGGATCTATCGCCACCGCCATCGCGATCGGGTCAGGGAGGTCGAACCCAGGAAGGCCGAGCTTCTCCATCCCGAAGCGGCGCAGGCACGCCTGGATCGCAACGCAGAACTCCCCGAGCGGGGAGACCCGGCGCAGCTCTTCCGCTGCTGCGTCGTCGAAGGTGGCGTAGCGCTGTGAGACGTCCCAACCGACCATCGTGATCGGAAGTCCTGATTCGAACACCATCTTCGCCGCCTCGGGATCCACCCAGATGTTGTACTCCGCCGCCGGGACGACGTTCCCGTGGCCGAGGCCGATCCCGCCCATGATTACGCATCGGTCCACCATGCCGGCGATCTCAGGGTCACGCGCCAGGGCGATGGCGACGTTCGTCAGCGGCCCGAGTGTGACCAGAGTGACCTCACCGGGGTAGCAGCGGATCGTGCCGATGATCGCGTCCACTGCGTGCCCAGGTGCGGGCGTCCGTCCAGAGAGCGGAAGACCGATCTCCCCCATCCCATCCTTTCCGTGCACGAACTGTGCCGTCTCGAGCGGTCGAAGGAGCGGCTTAGCGCAACCGGCATACACCGGGACCTTCGCCCCGCACCGCTCGACCGTGTACAGGGCGTTCTGCACCCCCTGGTCGCGCGGGACGTTCCCAGCGACCACGGTGATCGCCTCCACCTCGATCTCCGGGTTTCGGAGCGCCATCACGAGTGCAACCGCGTCGTCGGACGCGGTATCAGTATCGATCAAAAATCGTCGCATCAATCCTCCCGTTGGCTGCATCAGCTTCTACCGATACTAATCGACCGGGAGCCGATAGCCAAGCATAAAATAGGAGCATCGGAGACCCGGCTCACACTCCTGCAACAAGAAAGAGGCGCGGGAGGACGCGGTGAGGTCGAAAAATAAGCGGTGGGGTTGCGTCCCCAGGGCGCGTGCGTCAACTTGGGTGAGATTGCGGTTCAAAGGATTCTTTCGTACCGTTTCTCGGTTGACCGGGTCGGTGATCAAAACGGACGCAACACGCGGGCAAAATGAGGTGAATTCGAATTGGAGCGGAGAAAGATCGCGGCAACACAGATTGTGTTCTGGATAACTGCAGTGGTGCTGGCCGGTCTGCTCGCTTTGCGTATCATCCCAGTGCAGGATTTTTTCGCCGCGGTCGATTGGAGATTGTTGACACTCCTTGGCTCGTTCATGCTCGTCGCCGAGGGGCTTAAATCGACTGAATTCGTAGAATGGGTCGCCGTCGCGCTCACACGCCGTGCCCATGGACTGGTCGGCTTGTATTCCCTCGTGTTGGCAAGTGCGTTCACGCTGGCGATGCTCGTCACAAATGACGCTGCGCTGTTCGCCGTCATCCCGCTTACATTCGCGTTGGCCCGGCGTGCCCCGCTCAATCTGCGGCGGTTGGTGATCTACGAGATCATGGCGGTGAACCTGGGCAGCGCGTTTACCCCATGGGGCAACCCGCAGAACCTGTTCATCTACCACCACTACCAGTTGTTACCGGCCACGTTCTTTCAGGCGAGCGCGCCGTTAGCCGCTGTCAGCTCCATTGTACTTGCCGCATTGATGGTGATAGGACTGGCGCATGGGAAAAAGGCTATACCCGCCCCATCGTCCGAAGCGGTCACGCCGCCGCAAGTGGCGTGGGGGAAGTCAGCGATCCTGTTGGGCTTGTTCGCGTTGCTTGTCCTCAGCGTCATGCGATTACTCCCTGTATATATCGCAGCCGGGCTCCTCGTCTTATACATGGCAACAGTGGATCGACCTGGATTTCAGCGACTCGATTGGTGGCTCCTCGGGGCGTTCTTCCTCCTGTTCCCGACGATGAGCGGGCTGGGAGAGTTGGTCACTCGGGCCCTCGGTGGTGGGATCGCCAGCTCGCTCGGCGTATACGGAATAGGTATCGGGCTCTCCCAGGTGATCAGCAACGTTCCTGCGGCAATGCTGCTCTCGCACACTACCGCCGATTGGCGCAGCTTGTTCTACGGAGTGAACATCGGCGGCCTGGGTACGATGGTCGCTTCGTTCGCCAACCTGATCGGGTTGAGCCTCTATCTCAACGGATCACGGCGGGAGAGTGCCCTGGCGTTCATCGGAGAGGCACTGGGGTGGAATGCGCTTGCGTTAGTGGTTCTAGGCGGGGTCTTCATGTTGTTCGTTTGGTAGAGGCTCCGGTTGCGTTCTCCGTCATCCCTTCGGTACCATCTGTGCGCAACTCAGCGTAAGAGGGAGGAACCATGATCGAACGTCGTTTCACCCGCATTCAGACCGAGCTTCCCGGACCGAAATCGGCCGCGGTTCTGGAGAAGAAGGCGAAGTACGTGGCCGCACCGCTTGAGACATACGCCCCGTTTGTCATCAAGGAGAGCAAAGGGGCACTGGTCGAGGACCTTGACGGAAACAGGTTCATCGATTTCTCCGGCGGCTGGGGGTGCCTGAACGTGGGACAGCGCAACGACCACGTCGTCGCCGCGCTGCACGATCAGCTCGATCGGTTTCTGCACACCGACTTCACCGCCGTCCCCTATGCCCCGCTCGTCGAGCTCGCCGAGCTGCTGGTGGCCCACACCCCGATCCCGGGGGAGCTGAAGGCGGCGTTCTTCAACTCCGGGGCCGAGGCGGTGGAGAACGCGGTCAAGATCGCGCGCGCCTACACGAGGCGCAAGGCGGTTCTTGTGTTCGACAACGCGTTTCATGGCCGGACGCTGCTCGCGATGACGATGACCCACAAGGCGAACCCGTACAAGATGGGATTCGGGCCGTTCGCTCCCGAGGTGTACCGCCTTCCCTATCCCTACACCTACCGCAACGACGTCACCGCCCAGGATATCGAGGATCGCCTCCTGTCCCTGGTCGACCCGTCCGACGTGGCGGCGATGGTCGTCGAGCCGGTGATGGGGGAGGGTGGATTCCTCGTCCCGCCGGATTGGTTCCTCCCGGCGATGCGGGGATTGGCCGACAAGTACGGGTTCGTCCTCGTGTTCGACGAGGTGCAGTCCGGGATCGGCCGGACCGGCAAGTTCTTCGCGTTTGAGCACTTCAATGTAACTCCTGACCTGATCTGCGTTGCCAAGTCGCTCGGTGCCGGGTTGCCGCTCTCCGGGGTGATCGGCAAGGCGGAGATCATGGACGCGCCGGTGGCAAGCGGGATCGGTGGGACATACGCCGGAAATCCGCTCGCCTGCCGGGCGGCGATCGAGGTGATTAAGGCGATCGATTCCGCGAACCTGCTCGACCGTGCTGTACACGTGGGAACCAGGATCAAGGAGCACTTCCGCCGCCTGCAGGAGCGCTACGATGTAGTCGGCGACGTGCGTGGGCTGGGAGCGATGGTCGGGATGGAACTGGTCGAGGACCGCAAGACCAAGAAGCCGGCCAAGGCACTCACCAGTAAGATCACGCAGCACGCCCTGCATAACGGGGCGATATTCCCGACAGCCGGGCTATACGGGAACGTGATCCGCGTCCTCGTGTCGCTTGTGATCACCGACGAGCAGATCGACGAGGGAATGGAGATCCTCGCCGAGGCGTTCGCCGCTAATCTTGATTAGCCCTGTTTGAACAGGCCGCCGAGCCGATCCATCGCCTCGGCGATGCGAGCATCCGGGGCGGTGAGGGAGATGCGGACGTAGCCCTCGCCGCCCTCTCCGAAGAACGATCCCGGCGCGACCGACACCCCGGCCTCGTTCAAGAGTTTCGTGGCGAACCCCTCCGAGTCGTATCCCTCCGGTATCCGCGCCCACAGGTACAGGGTCGCCCGCGATGCCGGCACATCCCAGCCGAGCGCGGCGAGCCCGTCGAGCGCGATCTTTCGCCGCTCCTGGTAGATCCGGTTTCTGGCCTCGATCCAATCGTGTGGAACCGACAGGGCGCGGATCGCCGCCTCCTGCACCGGGAGGAAGATGCCGGAAACGACGTTCGATTCCACCCCGAACAGAGACTTCAGCACATCGCGGTTGCCTACTGCCATCCCCACCCGCCAGCCGGCCATGTTGTACGTCTTGGACAGGGAGTTGAATTCGACCGCCACCTCCTTCGCCCCCGGGACCTGCAACACGCTCGGCGGGGTGTAACCGTCGTAGGTCACCTCACAGTACGGGACGTCATGGCAGAGGAGGAGATCGTTCTCCCGGGCGAACTCGACCGCAGCGGTGAAGAACTCGAGGTCGGCGGTGCCGGCAGTCGGGTTGTTCGGGTAGTTGAGCCAGATCATCGTCGCCTCGTGCGCAATATCGGCCGGGATCGCATCGAGGTCAGGCAGGAAGCCGCGGTCCGGGAGGAGCGGGAACTTGTGGACGCGCGCCCCGGCGATGACCGCGCCCATCGTGTACGATGGATAGCCCGGATCGGGCACGAGGACGAGATCACCGGGGTCGAGGAGCGCGAGAGCGAGATGCACGATCCCCTCCTTGGATCCGAGCAGAGGGACGACCTCGGTCGTCGGGTCGAGCTCCACCCCGAACCGGCGCTCGTAGTAGGCGGCGATCCCCTCCCGCAGCGCGGGGAGACCGCGGTAGCCGGGATAGCCATGCGAGCTTGGATCGCGGGCGGACGAGCAGAGCGTTTCGATCACCGCATCCGGAGGAGGGAGGTCGGGGTTGCCGATGTCGAGCCGGATCACGTCGATCCCGGTGGCGCGGGCCGCGCGCACCTTCTCCCCCCAGCGGGCGAACGGATAGTCCGGCATGTTCGCGATGCGATCGGACTTAGTCTTCATGGTTTCCTCCTTTTTTCGTACAGCATTTTATCGCATGCAGTCCCGGATCGCGTGCCGACAAAATGGCAAATGTCCCAGGAAGTTAGCCAAAGGCGGCTATAGCCAATCTTGGCTAAAGGTCGCGGATCCACCGCGCGAACACGATATCGACGATGCGATATGCATTTTTCGTCTTTTCCACCACCATCGCCTCCCGGAGCCGGCCGAGGGAGGACGAGATGTCGGATGGTTTCGTTCCCAACTGATTGGCTATGTCCGTTACCCGCGCCGGAGCGAGGTGCGCCAGCGCCCGCAGGATCCGCCGCTGGAGCGGGCTGAAGCGGGAGAGCCACCGCACCTCGAACTCACCGTCCAGCTCAGCCAACATCTGCCCGAACGCTGCCTCCACGCAGCGCGTGTCCACCCGCCCCGTGCGGGTGAGCAGTTCCCGTTGGAACAGGATTAGGCCCAGCTTCTGGAGATAGAACGGGATTCCATCAGTGAGGGAGTAGAGGTGCTCCAACGCCTCTTGGTCGGCGGTCAATCCGCCGGCGACGAATCGCTCACGCAGGAACTCCAGAGCCTCAGCGGGCGGCAAGGGTCCCAACCGGTATCGGGTCACCATCAGGTAGAGCGGTGCCTCCTCCCGCAGAAAGATCTCCTTGATCAGCCCGAGAGATGAGCCAGAGAAGAAGTAACGCACGTCCCCCGCCTGATCCATCTCCTTCTTCAACACGGAGAATATGTAACCGTCGAACTGTGCCACCTCCTGGAACTCGTCCAACAGGAACACCACTCCCACCTGATGCTCCGCCGCCACCCGACTGGGAAACGAGAATGCGGCACGCACGAGCCCGTTTTTATCGATCTCCTGTTCGCGAAACTGCAGATACACCTTCCCCCACTCGCCGATTTCTCCCCCCAGCCCGTCCAAGGCGCGCATCGCCCGCATGATTCCTTCGGTGAACACGGTGCGAAACCGCGTCCAGATTCCCGTGAGCCGCCGTTTGCGTTCGAGTTCTTCGAGCAGAGCGCGAGTTATAAGTCGGTATACATCCTCCGGGCCGGCTATGTCACGGCAGTTGACGTAGGGGACAAGGAGGGATCGTTCCGCGGCGAGTCGTTGGCGCAGGTTCAACAGGAGAGATGTCTTCCCGAATCGACGCGGAGCGAGGATGAGGAAATGCTGATCCAAACTCCGGGCGGAACGCTCCAACACCTCCAGATCGTGCATCCGATCCGCGAAATATGGTGGCGCTACCAGTCCTCCCACCTTAAACGGCGGTTCCATGTCTCCCCCTCTTTTATTAGCCAGATTTGGCTATAGCCAGTCTTGGCTAATTATTCCGAGGCAGGGCGATTATGTCAAACCGCCCGCCTCACTGGTGTCGATCGAATTTCCCGCCCGCCTCGCTCGTGAGGAACGATAGATCGGTGGGGCATACAGCTACCATGCTGTTCCCGTCCGGATCGTCCGGACCGGGGATCACGTTGCTGTGGCCGGTAACACGCCCCTGGAAGTGTTGGTCGGTGTCGGTGCACGCTGGATCGAACAACGCGATTCCCTGATCGTTGCGTTTGATCTCGTTTCCGACCAACGTGGCCTGTGAGCTGTCGGCGAGGACGAATCCCGCGCCGTTATCCGCGACGGTAGAGCCGTTGATATCGACCGTGGAGTCGTCCCAACACACGACGCCGATTTCGTTCTTCGTGATATTGCACCCCTTGATCGTGGCACGAGCACTCTTCGACAGGGCCACTCCGTACTCGTTCGCCTGCAGGGTGCAGGACTCGATCGTCGCGTTGGCGCTGTTCTGCATCAGGATTCCGGGGAGTTGATGGTTGATCACGGTGCAGCCGCGGATCGTCGCGACGGTCTCATCCCACAGTTCGATCCCACCCCGTGCATTCTTGGAGACGGTGGTGTTGCTGATGGTCGCTCGAGCCCTGTTCCACAGGACGATCCCCCCGTTACTCCCCGTGACGGTGCATCCGTCGATGACGACGTGCGCGTCCTGGCCGAGCTCGATTCCGTCTCCCTCCCCTCCGGAGATCATGCAGTCTCTGATCTCCAGTTCACTGGTCCCGGAAGCGGAAATGGTCCCGTTCACGGTCAGTCCCGCCAGTACGACGCGCACTGAGCCCGCGGCGGTCGCGGTGCCGATCTTGATCGCCGGGCCGTAGTCGACTTGGTGTAGGGTGACGGCGGTGGACTCCGGCTTGTGCACTATCTCCACGGGATAGGGGAGAACACCGGATTGCAGCACCGCGGCGATTCGGGTTGCCTCGTCCTTGGTGAAGTTCCCTGCGATTGTGACCGCGTTCTGCACCGTCTGCCAGCCCTGGGCGGCGGCGTCTTTGATCGACTGGGTGATTCTGGGGGCGGTATAAATGATACCGTCGAGAACGATCGCCAACTTGTCGTCCACCTTGAGATCGGCGAGTACCTGGACAAACCGCTTTGCCCCCGCTTCGCTCAGCGAGATGGCGATGTACGGCTTGCCCTCTCCGATGGGTGGCTCCGATATCTGCGCCCGCGCTCCCGCGATATCGGCTCCGGTGAGGAGAGCTTCGCCCACCAGGTAGTAGAGAGACTTATCCCTATTGGGAAGGACCTCTTCGCCCGCTCCTTGCTCTTTTTTCAGCTCGGCAGGATCGGTGGCAGTTGCCACCACCCTGCGAAACTCGAGCCTCCCGGAACGGCTGAGGAGGTCGATCACTTGCTCCTGATCGACGGCAAGGGGGAGAGTAACACTCACCTGATCTGTGCCCGTCGCTGTGACCTCGACGCCGGTTATCCCGTAGAGCGCAGCTCGGTCCTGAAACGCCTGGATGACGCGCTCCACTGCCGCGGCACGCTCGCCCTCGGGAAGGGTGTCTATTCCCAGAACGCGGAACACCAAAACACGTTCCGCCGTGGCAGGTCCGGATGCGCTGCGTAGAGTGATGCTCTTGTTGATGGTGAGGTTCTCGTGCCAGGTCCCTGGAGGAAGGCAGATCACCGCTCCGTCCGGTGCCCGATCGATCACCGACTGGATCGACTCACCCGGGTTGACCGTGATCGTACCGGTGCTCTGCCCCCATCCCGTAACCGTACTGAGCGAAAGCGCAACCAGAGCCGCTATTGCCACCCACCGCCTCATAGCAGTTCCCTCCTTTCATAACACGCACGTTTTCCGGTACGATACAGAATGCGGCGTTCCTGCGTCAACCCCCACCGACTGCGTGCCATGGATAGCGCTCTCTCAGCTAACGATAGGTGTTATCAGTACGCGGGAGGATCGCTGCGATATCGATGCGGTGTGCCGATGCATCGACTGAGAAGATGATGCGATAGCGGCCAACCCGTTTTCTCAACGTCCCTTTGAATTTGCCGCTCTTTATCGGACGGACGTCCCCCTGCATCGGGTCTTCCGTCAACTCCTCGATTGCCCGGGCGAGTTGTCGGCGTCGGTCATGCGGCAGGCGACGCAACTGTTTGGCCGCCTCATTGGCGAGATTACAGGTCCAACTCACGCTTCAGTTCTTCCCAAGCGGTATATTCGCCGCGTTTGAGTTGCTCGAACCCCTTCGTCACCAGCGCCTCTTCCTCCGGACTCAAGGTATCCTCGAGCGGGACGAGGCGCTTCGGTCTGATGACGATGTTGTTGTCCTCCACGCAGACTTCTACGTAGTCGCCCTCCCTGAGCCCGAGTTCATCGAAGATGGCCTTGGGGATGGTCAGTTGGCGATTCATGCGAATTTTCATGACCGTCATCTTTTTCCTCCCGACTTCGCACACTAGTAAATTAACATTTTATTATTTTGTCGGCGAACGTCAACTATGCACCCAGTATAAATTGCATGCGCCGCCGGATGCACAATGGCGAAACGCCATCAATCAGCGGCAAGAAACCGCATCAGCCCGGCCAGCCCGAGGATGTAGCTGTGCGGTCCGAACCCGGAGATCTGGCCGACGCAGACAGGGGCGATGAGCGATCTGCGGCGGAACTCCTCGCGGGCATGGATGTTCGACAGGTGCACCTCCACCGTCGGGATCCCGACCGCGGCGATTGCGTCACGCAGCGCGACGCTCGTGTGGGTGTAGCCGCCGGGGTTGATCACGATCCCGTCCGCCCAGCCGCGCGCGGCGTGGATCGCGTCGATCAGCGCCCCTTCGTGGTTCGATTGCATGATCCGAAGCTCGAGGCCGTGTTCGCGCGCGTACCCACGGAGCGCTTCGTCAATCTCTTCCAACGTCGTCTTCCCGTACACCTCGGGCTCGCGCGTCCCGAGCAGGTTCAGGTTGGGGCCATGCAGGATCAGGATGTTCATCGTCGTCACCTCGCTTTCATCTCATCAAGGACGGTCCGGATCACCGCTGGTGGAACATCGTCCACGATCTCCACCGCCCCGATCCTCCGGGGGAGGATGAACCGCAGCCGCCCGTGCCGCTTCTTCTTGTCGTGCGCCATCGCCGCGATCACCCGATCCGGGGGGAACTCGGGAACGCGGATCGGGAGCCCCCAGGCGGAGAGGATGTTCTCGATCCGATCGACGAGCCCAGGCTCCGCCAGCTTGAGCTGCACCGCGATCCGCGCCGCCGCGACCATGCCAATCGCAACCGCCCTCCCGTGGGACAGCTCGAACCCGCTCAGCCGCTCCAGGGCGTGGCCGACGGTATGGCCGAGGTTGAGGACCGCGCGGGGTCCCTGCTCGTACGGGTCCTGCTCTACAATCTCGATCTTGACCCGCAGGGCGCGGCCGATCCCCGCGGCAGGGATCGGCCGCGGGGCCGGGTCGCGCTCCAGCGCGGCGAACAGGTCCGGGGCGCCGATGATTCCGTGCTTGATCATCTCCGCGATCCCGTTTGCGAGCTCATCGGCGGGGAGGGTGGAAAGCGCGTTCGGATCGATCAGGACGAGCGCTGGCTGATTGAACGCGCCGACGAGGTTCTTCCCCTGATCGAGGTCGACCCCGGTCTTCCCCCCCACGCTGGCGTCGACCATCGCCAGGAGCGTCGTCGGGACCTGGACGAACCGCACCCCGCGCATGAACGTGGCCGCGGCGAACCCGGCGATGTCCCCGGTCACCCCGCCGCCGAGGGAGACGACCGTCCCGCTCCGGTCGAGCCCGCCAGCAAGGAACAGCTCGTACAGGCGCTCCACCGTGTCCAGTCGCTTGTGGGCTTCCCCATCCGGGATGACACAGGCGAACGGGGCGAACCCGGCATCCCGCAGCGCCTCCTCCACCCGGGCCCCGTAGAGCGGCGCGACGACCGTGTTGGTGACGATGGCGACCCGGCCGGCCGCCCCGACCTCCTCCCGCAGGAGTGTGCCCAATCGGTCGAGCAGCCCGGCGCCGATCCGGATCGGATAGCTTCCCCCGGGGTAGTGGACGGTAAGGGCGATCTCCGCGGCGATCGCAATCACCCGCCGTGCCACCTCATCGATCGATAATCCGGTCGTGTCGACCCGCCACGGGAACGACGCGTAAGCGGCGCGGCGCGCCTCCAGCAGCCGATCGACCGCCGCCCCCGGGTCGTCCCCCAACAGCGGCCGGGCCGAAGTGTCCGTCTCACTCAACCGGCGTACGATCTCGTCCCGGCTCGCCGTGAGGCAGACCACGATGCCGGACTTCATCATCTGCGCACGGTTCTCCGGGTCGACGAGCGCCCCGCCTCCGGTCGCGATCACCAGTCCGTCCCGGGCGCTCAGCTCGCGGCACAGGGCCCGCTCCATGCGGCGGAACGCCTCCTCCCCGTCCTCGGCGAAGATGCGGGGGATCGGCTTTCCCGCGCGGGCCGCGATCAACTCATCCATATCGACGAACTCCCGCCCGAGGAGGCGCCCGACCGCACGCCCGACCGCGCTTTTTCCCGTGCCCATGAACCCGGTGAGGACGATGTTGCGCCGGTTACTCATCCCGTGCTCCCTCCCAATGGGCCTTCATCTCCGCCAAGCTGTCCCCGCCGAACTTCTCCAGGAGCGCATCGGCGAGGACGAACGCGACCATCGCCTCCCCCACCACCGCCGCCGCCGGGACCACGCACACGTCGGAGCGCTGGTACTCGGTGCGCGCTGCCGCACCGGTCGCCAGGTCGACCGAGCGCAGCGGCGAGAGTGTGGTCGGGATCGGCTTCACCGCCGCCCGGACCACGATCGGGGCACCGTTTGACATCCCGCCCTCGATCCCTCCAGCACGATTTGTAACGCGCGTTACATTGCCCTCTTCATCCGGGAAGAGCTCATCGTGCACCTCGCGCCCTGATCTGGCTGCATTTTCAAACGCGCTTCCAATTTCAATTCCCTTTACCGCGGGGATCGAGACGAGCGCCCGCGCGAGCCGCGCGTCGAGTCGGCGGTCCCACTGGACATGGCTTCCCAGTCCGACCGGGACGCCGGTGGCGATGACCGTGAACACACCGCCGAGGGTGTCTCCGGCCGCCCGCGCGGCGTCGATCGCCGCCCGCATCTGAGCCGCTGCGTTCGCGTCCGGGCAGCGCACGTCGCTCCCTTCTGCCCGCTCCCACAGCTCCTCCACCGGCAGATCGGGGATCGCGGCGGTCACGGCTCCGATCCGCTCGACGTAACTTCCGATCTTTATTTCGAACTGCGAGAGAAGCTGCTTAGCTAATGATCCAACTGCCACCCGCATCGCCGTCTCGCGGGCGCTCGCCCGCTCCAGGATCGGTCTGGCATCAGAAAGCCCGTACTTGACCATCCCGGCGTAGTCGGCGTGCCCGGGCCGGGGGACGGTGAGCTTCGGAAGGTCGTTCTCTTGCCAGCGGTCACGCCAGTTCTCCCAATCGCGGTTCTCGATCCGCAGCCCCACCGGGGCGCCGGTGGTCACCCCCGCGATCACTCCGGACAGGATCTCGACGCGGTCGCGCTCGATCCGCATCCTACCGCCGCGGCCGTATCCGCCCTGGCGGCGGGCAAGCTCGCGGTCGATCGCCTCCGCATCAATCGCCAACCCGGCGGGAATCCCGTCCACGATCGCGATCAGACACGGACCGTGCGATTCTCCGGCGGTGAGAAACCGCAGTCGCGTCATGACAGCACCTCCTCTGCCGCTTTGCGCATAACATCCAGCGGCGGGTCGATCCCGGTCCACAGCCGGAACGCCGCCGCCCCCTGGGAGATGAGCATCCCCAGGCCGGGGATCGTCCGCGCTCCCCCCGCCCGCGCCTGGCGCAGGAGGAGCGTCTCGACCGGGTTGTACACGAGGTCGAACACGGTGATCCGCGCCGGGATCGGAACCGCGGTGGGCCAGATCGATGCCTCCGCGTTCGGCCACAGCCCGACCGGGGTCGCGTTCACCAGAAGATCGGCCTCCTGCGCCGATTCGACTAGCGCCTCCGGGGTGAGCGGCAGCGCCTGAACCCGGTCATCCGTTCCCAGCTCGGAGATGAGCTTTTCCGCCCGCGCACCCGAGCGGTTGAGGATCAGGATCCGGGCCGCTCCGGCGCCGAGGAGCCCGTGCACGGCCGCCCGGGCCGCTCCGCCTGCCCCGACGACGACCGCCGCCCTCCCCTCCGGGGAGAACCCGCTCTGGCGCAGGGCGGCGATGAATCCAGCGACATCGGTGTTATGGCCGACGAGCCGGCCGTCCTCCTCGACCACGATCGTGTTGACGGCATTGATCCGGGCCGCCTCCGGCGATAGCGAATCGAGGAGCGGGACCACCGCCTCCTTGTGCGGCACGGTCACGTTCGCCCCGCGGAAGCCGAGCGCGGCCAGGCCGGCGACCGCGGCGGCGAGCGCCTCCGGCCGCACCGGGAGCGGAACGTAGCTCCAGTTGAGCTTGAGCGCGGCAAACGCGGCGTTGTGCATCGCCGGGGAGCAGGAGTGGGCCACCGGCCAGCCGATCAGCCCGACCAGGCGCGTCCGTCCGTCAATCATAGTTTCCTCCCAGGGAGCGCATCAGTCTGACGAACCCGGGGAACGAATCGTCGGCGCATGCGATGTCGTCGATCTCGGTGGTGCCGTCGGCGATCAGCCCGGCCACCGCCAGGGCCATCCCCAACCGGTGGTCGCCGTGGGACGAGACCGCGGTTCCGTGGAGCGGGGTCGGCCCGTGGACGATGAACCCGTCCGGCCGCGGCTCGATGCGGGCTCCCAACCGGCGCAGCTCCTCCACCACCGCGGCGATGCGATCGGTCTCCTTGACGCGCAGCTCCCCGGCGTCGCGCACCACGGTGGTCCCGGCGGCCTGTGTCGCGGCAACCGCCAGGATCGGGAACTCGTCGATCATCCGCACCACGGTCTCCCCTGCAATCTCTACTCCATGAAGCCGCGATGCCTGCACCCTGAGGTCGGCCACCGGCTCGTTCCCCTCCCGGTGGAATTCCTGCACCTCGATCTCCGCCCCCATCGCGGCGAGGACGTCGAGCAGGCCGGTGCGGGTGGGATTGATCCCCACCCCGCGCAGCGTGATCCGTGACCCGGGGACGAGCAGCGCCGCGACGAGCGGGAACGCGGCCGAGGAGAAATCACCAGGGACGGAGATCGGGACAGGGGAGAGCGCAGACGGGGCGATCGTCACCGCGTTACCATCGATTTTTATCTCCGCCCCCATCGCGGCGAGCATCCGCTCGGTGTGATCGCGGGCCGGGCCGGGCTGGTGCACGGTCGTCGGGGAGTCGGCGAACAGCCCGGCGAGCAGGATCGCGCTCTTCACCTGCGCGCTCGCGATCGGCATCCGGTACTCGATCCCGTGCAGTGGTCGGCCGTGCACGGTGAGCGGGGCGTGCCCGTCGCTCGTCTCGATCTCCGCTCCCATCTGCACGAGTGGATCGACGACCCGTCCCATCGGCCGTCGTCGCAGTTGGGCATCCCCGGTGAGGACGCTGGCGAACGGTTGGCCGGCGAGGATCCCGGTGAGGAGGCGGATCGCGGTTCCGGCTCGGACGCAGTCGAGCGGGCCGTCCGCCGGAGCGAGCCCGTGCAATCCCCGGCCGTGCACGACGAGCGACGTCGGATCACGAACCTCGACCCCGATCCCGAGCCGGCGGACGCAACCAAGGGTGGCGTGGGTGTCGTTGCACGGCAGAAACCCGGTGATTTCGAGTTCTCCGTCCGCCAGCGCGCCGAGCAGAAGCGCCCGGTGGGAGATCGATTTATCCCCGGGGACGCGGGCCTCACCGCGCAGCGGACCGGAGGGGAAGACGCGCAGCCGGCTCATGGGAACATCTCCTTCCGCGTCGCCCTGATCTCGCTCAGCACCGCTCGCAACCGCCCTTCGTCCCCGGCCCGGACGAGCTCCATCAGAAAGTCCAGCTGGTCGCGGTAGGCAGCCAAGGCACCGATGATCGCATCGCGGTTGGTGAGGAGGATGTCGGTCATCATGGTCACGTCGCTCGCCGCGACGCGCGAGGTGTCGCGGAACCCGGTGGCCACGATCTCCCACGCCGCCGGATCGGCGGAGGTAGTGGCGTCGGCGGTGCGCACGAGCGCGCACGCCAGCAGGTACGGGAGGTGGCTCAGTACCCCGACCAAGCGGTCGTGGCGGGCGGGCTCGAGGACGAGCGGTTGGGCACCGATCGCCGCAACTAACTCCTTTCCCAGCGCGAGCGCATCCGGCGCGGTGCGGGGAAGCGGGGTGAGGATGAACGTCTTCCCTTGGTACAGCCTTGGATCGGCAGCGGTGATCCCGGAGAGCTCCTTGCCGCACATCGGGTGCCCGCCCAGCGGTTGGACGTGCGGCGGGAGCTCGGCCATCGCGCTCACGATATCGGTCTTGGTGCTCCCCAGGTCGAGGAGGAGGGCACCGGCGGGAAGGAGCGGGCCGATGCTGCGCGCAAGCTCGATGATCGTCCGCACCGGCGTCGCGAGGATCGCGATGTCGGCGTCGCCCACCCCGTCCGCGAGCTCGGTCGTCCCCTCATCGATCAGCCGGTGGGCGCGGGCCTCCGTGAGGGTCTCGTCCCGCCGTGCCACCCCGACCACGGCGCGGCACTTCCCGCGCAGCGCCCCGGCGAGGGATCCCCCCATCAACCCGAGCCCGACGATCGCCACCTGGGAATTCGCAAGTGCCTTCATAGCGTCCTTCCCACCGCTTCGGCCACCGGGCGCAGCTCCTGCATCAGCGCGGCGAACCGGGCCGGCTTGAGGGACTGCGCTCCGTCCGACAGCGCCTCCTCTGGATGGGGATGGACCTCGATGATCAGGCCGTCCGCCCCGGCGGCGATCGCCGCCTTGGAGACCGGACCGACCAGCTCCCATTTGCCGGTCCCGTGGCTCGGATCGACCACGACCGGCAGGTGGGTGAGCTGCTTGAGGAGCGGGACGGCGTTGATGTCGACGGTGTTGCGGGTGTACGGCTCGAACGTGCGGATCCCTCGCTCGCACAGGACGATCCGCTCGTTCCCGTGGGAGAGGATGTACTCGGCCGCCATCAGCAGCTCCTCGATCGTGGACATCATCCCCCGCTTCAGCAGGACCGGGCGCTGCGCCTCGCCCACCGCGTGCAAAAGCGCGTAGTTCTGCATGTTGCGTGCCCCGATCTGGAGGATGTCGGCGTAGGTGCTGACGAGCGGGACCATCTCCGGGGCCATCACCTCGGTGACGACCGGCAGCCCCGTCTCCTCGCGCGCCGCCGCCAGCAGGCGCAGCCCCTCCACCCCCAGTCCCTGGAAGCTGTACGGGGAGGTGCGCGGCTTGAACGCGCCGCCGCGCAGGACCTTGGCCCCCGCCCCTTTGACCGCCCGCGCCGCTTCCAGGATCTGATCGCGATTTTCCACCGCGCACGGACCGGCCATCACCACTATCTCGTCTCCGCCGATCCTCACTCCGTTTACCTTCACGACCGTGTCTTGGGGATGGAACTCCCGGCTCGCCAGCTTGAACGGCCGCAGGACCGGGACGACTCGCTCCACTCCGCTCATCCGCTCGAACTGGATAGGATCGAGCGGCCTGCCGTTCCCGATTACCCCGATAATCATCCGTTCTTCCCCTTCCGAGATGTGCACCCGGCACCCCCGCTGCTCGACCCGGGCGATCACGTTCTTAATCTGGGCTTCTGTTGCTCCATGTTGCATGATGACGATCATCCTTCCACCTCCTGCTGGGGATCATCCCCGATCGGGGTCGTCGCCGCCGGATAGGACCCGAGGAGCTTGAGGAACAGGGAGCGACGCAGCAACCCCATCATCGCCGCCTCGCACTCCTGGTCCTTGACATGGCCCTCGAAATCGAGGTAGAAGATGTACTGCCACGGCCGGTTGAGGCGCGGGCGCGACTCGATCTTGGTCAGGTTGATCCCCCGGCGCGCGAACTCGCCGATGCACTCGTACAGCGCGCCGGGCTGATGCGGGGTCGTGAAGACGATCGAGGTCTTGTTCCGTTGCGCCCGCGGTGGATCCTCGGTCCCAAGGAGGAAGAACCGAGTGTAGTTGAACGGGTAGTCCTCGATGTCCCGATCGATGATCTCCAACCCCGCGATCTCCGCGGCGAGGGCGCTGGCGATCACCGCCACCCCTGGCTCCGGGGCCTCCGCAAGGGAGACGGCGCTCGCCGCTGTGTCTTCGGTCGCCTCCGGGATGAACCCGTGCCGCTTGATATAGCGCTGACATTGGGAGAGCGCTTGCGGATGAGAGCGGACTCGCCGTACCTCGGCGAGCTTCGTCCCTGTCGGGGCGAGGAGCATGTGACGCACGCGGAGGATCACTTCGGCGTAGATGCGCAGGTCGTGCTCCATCAGAAGCTCATATGACTGAGCGACCGACCCGGCGACCGCGTTCTCCACCGGGAGCATCGCGTAGTCCGCGTCGCCCTGTTCCACGGCGATGAACAGATCAGCGAACGTATCGCACGGAACAGGATCGGCATCTGCCCCGAAGAACTTCTCGATCGCCTCCGCGGAGTACGCCCCCGGTGCACCTTGAAACGCCACCTTCTTCATCCTCCCTCCTTCCCGGCCATGTCCGGCCGCAATCGAACAGCATCTCCAAGGTAAACGTGCTTGATTCGCTCAGCTGATCGGTCCGTATTCCACAGGACGAGAACCCGAATGCAGCGGGGAAGACTCCCGCGCACCGCCATCTCTTGCATGCACAGAAGCGGCACCCTACTCCACCCCATCTCCCGGGCGGCGCGCGCCGGGTACTCGGCATCGAGATCGTCGGTGGCGGTGAAAACGACGCTGGCTATATCAGAGACTGCCATATCATTCGCCGCTACTATCCGCTCCAACAACTCCCGCGTCGCCGTGACGATGCTCTCCGGATCATTCGCTTCCACGCTCGTCGCTCCGCGTACACCACGGCAGCTCATCTTTCCTCCTTTCCAAAAAAATACGACCACAGGATTTCCCTGTAGCCGTCTCATGACTTTTCCGTCCGCGGACCCTAGTGCTAATTGCTAGGCACGGGCGGAAAAGCCGTTGCTAAACCGATAATAAAAGCCAAAGGAGACGTCAGTGATCAAACTCGTGCGGGCAAGAATCTCCTTTGGCCTCATCATCATGTCTGCCAGTATAGAGAGAATCACCCGGCATGTCAATACCTGGGCCGCGGTCTCCGGTGACGGCGAACCCAGCGGCGGCGATCAGCCCGAGCCCGGCGATCGCTCCCCACAGGATCATCGGCGTATGCGCAAATGCGTCGAACAGAAATCCACCGATGAACGGCCCGGCCGACCAGCCGAGGGACTCGGCGAGGCCGAAGAAGCCCATGTACCTGCCGGTCCGATCCGGCGGGGACATGTTCGCCACCGCGGTGGTGGCGCTCGGGGAGAACAGGACCTCGCCTGTGGTGATCACGATCATCAGCAGGAGGAGGATCGCATAGGAATGGGCGAGCCCGACGAAGAAGTACCCGCCGGCGAAGAACAGGCTCCCTGCGATCAACGCACGGCGGATTCCCACTCGGCGTGCGACCCGCGCCGCCGGCCACTGGAGCAGTACGACCACGATCCCGTTCAGGGTGTAAAGGAACCCGAGCTGAACATCGGTGATCCCGACGATCGTGGTGGAAAAGACCGAAAGGGTGCTGGCGAACTGTCCCATGACGAGGAACAGCGACAGGCTGAACAGGCAGAACAGAAGAAACTTTCGATCTCGTCCTGCCGCGAGGACCTGGCGGAGCACAAATCGCTCCGTCTCCCGCGTCTTGATCGACTCGGTGGTGAAAAGGAGGATCAGGACCATCCCGATGCCGGTCGCTGCCGCAGTGAGGACGAACAAAAGCGAGTAGGAGATCGAGATCAAGAACCCGCCCAATGCCGGGCCGATCGCCCAGCCTGCGTTTCCGCCGATCCGCAGCACCCCGAACGCCTCCACCCGTCGGGCCGCCGGGACGATGTCGGCGACCATCGCGCTCAGCGCCGGTTGGCTCACCGCACCGGCGAACCTGACGAGGAGGAATATCAACGCGAGGACGAGGTAATTGGCTTTGATGTAGACCAGTCCGGCCATCCCGAGGAAGAGCAAGGTCCGTATCCCCAGGGTGGAGGCGATGAGGGGCCGGCGCCCGAGCCGATCCGATAGCTCACCTCCGATGATCCGGCCAGCGGCGCTCACTCCGGCGGAGACGAGCATGATCGTCCCCACGATCCGCATCGGCACTCCGAGAACCCGGTAGAAATACAGGCTGACGAATGGCATCGCCGCCCCAAATCCGGCGGATACAATCATCTGAACAACGAACAGCGTCCACAAGCGGCGGTCGTACCCCGCAACCAGTGTGCGCAGCCGGGCGATCATGATCAGCCCCCGAACAGGTGGAACAGGACCGCGAGCGCAGGAGCGACCGCCAACGCGGGGAGGAGGTTGCCCGCCTTGAGATCCCGCAGGTCGAGGAGCTTGAACGCCAACGCAAGCAGGATGGCACCGCCGACAGCGTCCAGCTCAGCGAGCGGTGGCGCGGTGGCGGAGATGGTCGCTCCGGCGAAGAATCGCGCCGCCAGGCTCACTCCGCCCTGGTACACGAGGATCACCAGAACGGAGAAGAACACCCCCGGTCCGAGCCCGGCGACGAGGATCACCGACGAGATCCCGTCCATCACCGACTTGATCCCGAGAAGCTGCCAGTCGCCGTACAACCCATCCCGCAGCGCCCCGATCAGCGAGAGCGGTCCGACGCAGAAGAGGAGGCTGGCTGTCACGAACCCCTGCGGGATCGTCCCGTGCGCGAGCGTGGGGAAGCGACGCTCGATCGCCCTTCCCAGGTTCGCCAGCCGGTCCTCAAGCGAGAGCAGCGTTCCGATTCCACCGCCGATGATGAGGGAAAGGAGAAGGACGAGCACGTTCTGCGTCTCCAGTGCAAGCTTGATTCCAAGAACGATGGTGACGAGCCCGATCGCAGTAGTGGAAAAGCCGCTCAACCGATCGGAAATCCTCCGTCCGACGAGGAGACCGATCGCGCTCCCGAGGAGCACCGTACCTATGTTTATCCACGTCCCGATCATGCGGCAATCCTATCCGCCGCTTCGGTCCAGTACAACCCCGATCGCCGACGAAAAAACGGGTGGTGCAGCGTGCTTTGCTAACTTTGTAAATGACCGGCAAATTGGGGAATAATCTCCCGTAATCTACCCCACGGGAGGATGGAGCATGGATGAATACTTCGACGTGCTCGCGATCGGGCATGTGGCGAAAGACCGCAATATTGTAGGAGAGAAGAGCGAGATCGCCGCTGGTGGAGCAGTCTACTACGGCGGGATGGTCCTCCTTAGGCTCGGACTCCGCGTGGCGGTGATGACCCGCTTGGCGAAGGAGGACTTCGATATTCTGGACGAACTCAAGGAGGCAGGGGCTAAGATCTACGCATCGCCTGCACCCCAGACCTCAGGGATCGAGAATTTTCACCCTGATCCGAATTCGGACAGGCGAATATGCCGCCTCTTGGGGTTTGCCGGGCCGTTCCGGATCGCTGACATCCCTCCTGTAAGAGCGCGGATCTACTATATCGGCACGGTCGTTCCCGGCGAGGAGGACCTGCCGTTCATCAAGGAGATCGCCTCCCGTGGACCGATCGCCCTTGATCCGCAAGGGCACATGCGCAAGGAGATGGGGGAAGAGCTCATAAGCAATGGCTGGCCCCAGGCGAGGGAAGTGATTCCGCTCGTCCATTACCTCAAGGTCGATGATCGGGAAGCGGCTGCTCTCACCGGTGAACAGGATCGATTTAAGGCCGCGGAGGTGCTGCGAAGCTGGGGAGCGAAGGAAGTGGTCCTCACTCATCGAACAGGGGTGCTTGTGAACGCCGGGAATGAAGTGGTCGAGGCCCCGTTCCGGCCTAAGTCCCTTGCCGGACGAACCGGACGGGGAGACACCTGCTTTTCCTCCTACTTTGGGAGGAGGCTTCTCGGGGACTCCCCCGCAGCCGCAGCCCGGTTCGCCGCTGCCCTCACCACCATCAAGCTCGAGCGCCCGGGACCGTTTCGGGGGTCTTTGGAGGAAGTCGAAGCCCGCATGCGGGAGGAAATTCCTCCGCGCTGAGGCAGGGATCAAGGAGTTGTCACGTTCGACCGCGAGGCGTATAATGAGTTTGCGCAAACGCTAGCAGTTCGCAAAAGGGGGTGGTCACCGAACAACAGTCTTTCGCAGCGCAGATACAAGAGGAAACTGAGCGACAAAACGAAGGAGGCTGAAAGATGAAGAAAGCGTTGTTGATCCTTTCGGTGGCGTTGGTCCTCTTCACGGCCGCGTTCGCTCTTGGAGCGGCCAAACAGACCCTTCACATCTACACGGCGTTCGATGCCGATCAGGCTGAGGTTTACATCAAAGCGTTCGAGCAGTCCCACCCGGATATCGAGGTCAAGTGGGTGCGGCTATCCTCTGGTCAGGTCTTGGCCCGAATCCGCGCCGAGGCAGCCAACCCGCAGGCAAGCCTGTGGTTCGGTGGTTCGAACACCTCCCACATCGCGGCGGCCAAGGACGGGCTCCTCGCTCCGTACAAGGAGTCCCTCGCCTGGCAGTTCATGCCCAAGCAGTTCAAGGATCCTGATGGGTTCTGGGTCGGGCTCTACGTCGGCTACATCGGGTTCGTCTCCAACACCGAGTTCCTCAAGAAGGTGGGAGCGGAGGCTCCAACCTCCTGGCAGGATCTGCTGAAGCCCGAGTTCAAGGGAGAGATCTCCCTCGCCTACCCGTTTAGCTCCGGTACTGCCTACACCACCCTGTGCGGGATGCTGACTGCGATCGGCTCTCCTGAGCCCGGATTCGATCCTCAGGACGACGCCTACATCAAGGCATTCGATGCTCAGGTACACCATTACAACGAGTCCGGAAGCGCCTGCATCACTCAGGCCGGGCAGGGAGAGGTGGGGATCGGGATCGCCTTCTCGCATGACATCCTGAAGAAGGGGATTGCGAAAGGATTCCCGGTCGTCATGACGTTCCCCAAGGAGGGGACGAGCTACGAGATCGGCGGGATGGCTCTGATCAAGGGCGGCCCCGAGCCCGAGCTCGCCAAGATCTTCTACAATTGGGCCCTCTCCAAGGAGGCGCAAGACCTGTACAAGCAGTTCTACCGCATCCCGCTCAACCCGGAGGCCACGGTGGCCGAGGGGTGCGTCACTGCTTCCGATGTCAAGGTGCTTCCGATCGACCTTCTCTGGTACGGTGAGCACAAGGACGAGATCATCGATCACTGGCACGAGGTGACCGGCAAGTAAGCCGAACCCGAGCGCGGGGAGGCAGCGCTTCCCCGCGCGCTTTTTTACATGGGGACTTATGCGGATTTCCAGCTACCAACGCGAACTTCGGAATGAAGTCCGGCGTCTGATCCATGATCCGGTATTATTGGGCATCGTGCTCGTTGTCTTCGGGCTCCTCGCCGTGTTCATCGTCCTCCCCCTGGTGAAGGTGGTCCAGTTCAGCCTGTGGCCCGGGGGGCAGTTCAACCCGAAGTATTTCCTCAACTTCTTCCGCAAGAGCTACTACTGGCGCCCGTTGATCAACAGCATGATCGTCGGATCCCTGGTCTCACTGTTCGGCACGATCGTCGCATTCATCTTCGCTTACGGGATCACCAGGACCGACATCCCCGGGAAGGGGATCTTCCGGCTGATCGCGATGATGCCGATCGTGTCCCCTCCGTTTCTCATCGCCCTCGCCGCGATCTTGCTCCTCGGGCATCATGGGGTCGTCACTGAGGCGCTGCACTTGAATTGGGATATCTACGGTCTCCCCGGCCTCGTCCTCACGGAAACCCTGGCCTACTTTCCGATCGCGTTCATGATCCTCGAGGGAGTGCTGTCCAAGATCGATCCCGCAATCGAGGAGGCCGCCCTCGACATGGGGGCGTCCAAGCTGCGGACGTTCCTCACCGTAACCCTTCCGCTCGCCATCCCCGGGATTGCCAGTGCGATGCTCCTGGTGTTCATCCGCTCGCTCGAGGACTTCGGGAATCCGGTCGTGATCCAGGGGAATTTTCAGGTCCTTACCGTGGCCGCCTACCACGCCGTCACTGGGATGTACAACATGCCACTCGGGGCGACCCTGGCAATCTTCATGCTCATCCCGACGCTGATGATCTTCGTCGTTCAGAAGTACTACGTCGCGCGCCGCTCCTACGTCACCGTGACCGGAAAGCCGTCCGGGGTGGGACTGAAGTCGACCGAGCCACATGTGAAGTATCCTATCTTCGGGCTGATGATCCTGCTGAGCGGAGTGATCATCTTGCTCTACGGAGTGGTCCTGTTCGGCTCGTTCACCAAGATCTGGGGGATCGACCATACCCTCACCCTGAAGAACTACCAGTACGTGTTCAGCGTCGGCGGTCAGTATGTCCTTGACACGATCGAAATCGCCCTCATCGCCACCCCGATCGGGGGGATCCTATCCATGATCATCGCTTACCTCGTCGTTCGAAAGCGGTTCCTCGGCCGGGGGCTGATGGAGTTCGTCTCGATGCTCAACTTCGCCGTCCCTGGGGTCGTCGTCGGAATCGGTTACATCCTTGCGTTCAACACCCCACCCCTGCGGCTGACTGGGACGGCGCTGATCATCATCCTCGTGTTCATCTTCCGCCGCATGCCGGTGGGGATACGGGACGGGATCGCGCAGCTACAGCAGATCGATCCCTCCATCGAGGAGGCATCGAGCAGCTTGGGCGCGGGCTTCTTCCGCACGTTCACCCGCGTCACTCTTCCGCTCGTCGCGCCCGCGTTCCTGTCAGGGCTTGTGTACATCTTCGTCCGGTGCATGACCGCGATCTCGGCGGTGGTGTTCGTGGTATCGGCGAGCTGGCAGCTTTTGACAGTGGCGCTACTGTACGAAGTCGATCAGGCTAACCTGTCGGCCGCTGCTGCATATGGGTACGTGATCATCGCCATCGTTCTCGCCGCCATTGTGTTGATGCGGTTTGTCGTAGAGAAATTGTTCCAGAAAGGATTTTCGCCGATCGCGCGGGAATAGGAGAGAAAGATGAACGACGTCGTTGTCAGGTTTGAACACATCGTCAAGGTATTCGCAGAGGGGTCGAGCCGTGAGGTAAGAGCGGTCGACGATTTCTCCCTATCAGTGGGGAGGGGGAAGCTCGTCACCCTCCTCGGCCCGTCTGGATGTGGGAAGACGACGACCCTACGCATCCTCGCCGGCTTCGAATTCGCGACTTCCGGTGACGTCTATATCGAGGACAGGCGCGTCAACGACATCCCACCGCAGAAGCGGGATACATCGATGGTGTTCCAGTCGTACGGGCTCTTCCCGCACATGACGGTGTACGAAAACGTTGCCTACGGGCTGAAGGTTAAGCACGTTCCCAAGGTACAGATCAAGCGTCAGGTGGCCGAGGTATTATCCCTTGTTGGGTTGGAGGGGCTGGAGCGCCGCTCAGTCGGCCAGCTCTCCGGCGGGCAACAGCAGCGGGTCGCCCTGTGCCGAGCGATCGTCACCAAGCCTAAGGTCCTCCTGTTCGACGAGCCGTTGTCCAACCTCGATGCGAAGCTCCGCAAGGGGACCAGAGAACAGATACGGCGGCTGCAGCAGGAACTCGGGATCACGAGCATCTACGTCACCCACGACCAGGCTGAGGCGATGAGCATCTCGGACGCGATCGCGGTAATGAACGCCGGCCGGCTGCAGCAACTCGGTCCGGCCGAGGAGATCTATTCCCGTCCGGCGAATCGGTTCGTCGCCGACTTCATCGGTGAAGCGAACTTCCTCCCTGCCCGCATCACCGCGGTGTCGGACGGGCAAGTGACGATTCGGCTGTTCGAGCGCGATCTGACGGTGGAACAAGACACCCCGCGGTTCTCCCCGGGCGAGGAGGTGGATACGGTGGTGCGTCCCGAAGCGGTGGACGTCATCGGGGTAGGGGAAGGGGATGTCGATGCGGAGATCCTGTTCTCCCACTACACCGGTTCGGTAGTGCTGTATGCCTTGAAGCTTCCGGACGGAAACAGGATGGAGGTCCAGGTAGCGAACCCGAAGGAGCGCGGGCTCCTTCCGATCGGGACGGTGGTCGGGCTCCGCTTGCACCGCAAGAGTCTGCATCTCCTGAAGAAAGAGACGTGACCCGCTACCGCCTGTTTGCGTTCGACCTCGACGGGACCCTGCTTGCGCCCGATGGCGCGCTCCCAGATGACGTCCGGCAGTTCGTCCTCGAGATTTCCCGCTCCGCTCGCGTCACCATCGCTACCGGCCGCTCGCTCGCTTCAGCCCGGCCGTACATGGAAGAGCTCAAGGTGAGGACACCGGTGGTCATCTACCACGGGGCGGTCGTTTACGATCCGGTTCAGGCCAGGCCTCTTCGCGAGCTGCATATCCCCGGCCGGGAGGCGCGCCGCGCGTTCGCGACCGCACAGCGCTTTCCGGTTCATCCGCAGATCTACCGTGCAGTGGATGATCCAACGGTATACACCCCGCGGATCACCCCGCCGATCGAGGCGTTCGTGAGCAACGAAAACCTCAGGGCCGAGGAGGTACCGAATCCGGATGCTCTCCTCAGCACCGGACCGCTGAAGCTCCTGTTCATCGGGGAAGCGGACATCATCCCTGACCTCATCGCCACTCTGCGGGAGAGTGTGCCCGAAGTGACGACCGTGCGGGCAGCGCGAAACTACGTCGAGGTCCTCCCTCCCGGGATCTCCAAGGGAGATGGGCTTGCCTGGCTGTGTGATCACCTCGGAATCCCTCTCTCCCTCACCGTGGCAGTCGGAGACCAGGAGAGCGACCTCGACATGATCGAACGGGCCGGTCTCGGGGTGGCGATGATGGAAGGAGATCCGGCCATCCGGTCCCATGCTCAGGTGGTCGTCAAAAGCGTAATCGAGCTGCGTGACCTGCTCGACCTCCGATAGCCGTCCCGCGGCGGCGCACGCTTGACCGCAGGGAGAAGGATCGGTTTAATTGATTTATCGCTAGATTGAAGGAGGAGGGGGTATGCACGAAGCGATCGATCGGGCGGTGGGAGATGCGGTCGAAACTTTGCCTGAAATCCTCGCTGGGGCAGGAACCGGAGGGATCAGGTATGCGCTGCGGCGGATGGCCGCGGTCGGCGATCCCGCTGAGCTGTTGACGAAGGCGGCTGATTGGGCTGTGCATCCGGCACCGGAGATGCGACAGCTGGCGTGCGGCCTCGCCGTGCAGGGGTACAAGGCCGGGCGGAAGCAGGCGGTGGAGATCCTGCACCGGCTCTCCGCCGATGAGGAGCGGTCGGTACGAGACACGGCGGGGCGGGAGTGCGGGCGGCTCTTGTGCCGGGATTTCTCTCGCATGCTGGAAGAGATGTACGAATTTCGCACCGACCCTTCACCATGGGTGCGCCGGGCGGTGGCATTAGCGGCGATGACCGCGGGAAAGGAGCGACGGCTGGAGCGAGCCGAGCCTCTGTTGAAGCTCCTCGAACCCCTCCTGGCCGACCGCGCCCCTGAGGTGCGACGGAGCCTCGGTCCGGTAGCGATCGGGGGAGGTCTCCTGCGCTACTATCCGGAGATGACGTTCGAATACCTGGTGAAGTGGTCGACGGCGAACGATGAGCAGGTGCTGTGGAACGTGGCGATGTCGTTCTCCGGCCCCGGGGCAGTTCCGCTCGTGAAAAAGGCGCTGATCGTCCTGAGGCGGCTATCCCTCGATGAGCGGCGCTACGTCTGGCGGGCGGTCGCCTCGGCAATGTGGAAGCTCGGACGCAAGCGCCCGGAGATCGTGCGCCCCGAGCTCGCCCGTTGGCTGGAGGATGAACGGAGAGTGCGGGTAGCGCGCGCTGCGCTCAAGTACCTGTAGGTTATAATCCTGGAACTATGAACGAAACGAAGAAAGGCGCCATTGTAACAGGAAGCTCGCGCGGGATCGGGGCGGCAATCGCGGTGCGGTTGGCCGCCGCGGGGTACGGAGTATGCGTGAACTACGTCAATAACCGCGCCCGCGCTGAGGAGCTCGTGAAGCGGATAACCGATGAGGGTGGAGAAGCGTTCCCGTTCCAGGCCGACGTCTCCGATTTCGAGCAGGTTGCTGCTCTCGTCGAGGAGACGGTGAAGCGGTTCTCGGGGATCAGGATCGTGGTGAACAATGCCGGATTCTCCCAACACCGGACCGTGGAAGAGATGACGGTGGCCGATTGGGAGCGGTCGGTGGCGGTGAACCTGTCCGCCGCGTTCTACACGGTGAAGGCCGCCCTTCCCTACTTGAAGAGCGAGCCGTGGGGGAGGATCGTCAACATCTGCTCCCTGCGGGCGATGACCGGATCGGACCACGGGGCGCACTATGCCGCGGCCAAGTCCGGGTTGATCGGGCTGACCAAGTCGCTCGCGTTGGAACTCGCCCCCAACATCACGGTGAACGCGGTTTCGCCCGGGTACACCTACACCGACATGACGGCGAGGACGCTCGACGAGAAGGGCGATCAGATCTATTCCAAGATTCCGGCCCGTCGTGCCGCTCAGCCGGAGGAGATCGCCGCTCTCGTTGGGTTCCTCTGTTCCGAGGAGGCGGGCTACATCACCGGGGAGACGATCAACATCAACGGCGGAATCTACATGCGATGACCGACATCAGGGAGTACGACCCAGCCCGCGACTTCGAGGCCGTAAAGCGGATCTGGAGCGAGGTCGGATGGTTTCGCGGGGAGAAGCGGGAGGAGGAGGGCCTGCAGGCGCTCCTGGCCGTCGCGCGCAGCTGGGTGGGGGAGCTGGCCGGGAGTGTGGAATCGCACGTCGCGACCCTTACCGGAACGATCCTCTACCTCGACCGTGATCTCCCGTTCTCCGGGATCGCTGGGGTGACGACGAGTCGGATCGCCCGGCACCGCGGCCTCACGGCACGGCTCGTCGCACACGCGATCGCCCGCGCCGCCGAGGACGGCGCAGCGGTATGCGGCCTGGGAATGTTCGACCAGGGGTATTACGAGCGGTTCGGGTTTGGGACCGGATCCTACGAACACTCGTTCACCTTCGATCCCGCTGCCCTGCGGGTACCGGCTCCTCCCCGTGTCCCGCTTCGCCTCGGCCCGGATGACTGGGAGAGGATCCACGAAAATCGCCTCGCACGCCTGCGGCGACACGGGGGATGCAACATCACCCCACCTGGATTCACGCGGGGGGAGATGGTGTGGGGGAAGAACGGGTTCGGGCTCGGGTACGCGGATGAGTCCGGAGCGTTGACCCATCATCTGTGGATGTCGACGGAGAGCCCGGAGAGCGGGCCGTACGCGGTCCAGTGGATGGCGTACCGAAGTGGAGAGGAGCTGCGTGAGCTCCTCGCGCTTATCAAGACGCTGTCGGATCAGATTCCGGCGGTGCGGATGGTCGAGCCTCCCGGGGTGCAGCTGCAGGACTTCATCGACCGACCGTTCCGGCTGCGGCAGCTCACCCGGGGTGGGAGGTTCGAGGCGCGGGCGAACGCCACCGCATACTGGCAGGTGCGGATCCTCGATCTTGACGCATGCATCGGGGCGGTCAGGATCCCGGAGAAGATCGAGTTCAACCTCGAGCTTTCCGATCCGATCACCGATTACCTCCCGCCCGATGCCCCGTGGCGCGGGATCGGGGGAAAGTACGTGGTCCATCTCGGCCCGGAGTCGACCGTCCATCCGGGCCAGGCCCCCGGCCTTCCGGTACTGCAGGCGTCGGTAGGGGCGTTCACGCGGGGGTGGTTCGGGGTCCTTCCCGCAAGCGGTTTGGCAGTGAGCGATGAGTTCGCCGGGCCGGAGGAGCTGATCAAAGGGCTCGATCGCGTCCTCAGGCTTCCGGTTCCACATCCGGATTGGGACTTTTGAACGAGGAGGTGAGGCAAATGCGTACATTGGGCAGGTTCATCGCCGGCGGTGGGATCGCCGCGTTTTTCTTCTTCAGCTGGGTGATCGAGATGCTGTGGAACAGCATCGTCGTCGGGCACCTCGGGCTGTTCAAGCCGCTCAACTACTGGCAGGCGGCGGGGCTGTGGTTTCTGATCACGCTCCTGTTCGCCGGAGTCGGGATCGGCACCGGTCGCTCGGTCGTCTGGCGGGGATGGAGCACCCGCGATTGAGAGATACCGAACGCCGCTGTTTTAACTAGCGCCGTTCCGCTTGGCAAGCGGCTTCAGAATCTTTATTTGTCGCTTTTCGTCATGTATTATTTGGACATCTCCGACCTGTCGACCCTACGGGCATAGGGCCTATGGGAGGCAGGCGATAGGGTGTAGCGGGAAACGGCTGCGCCTCCCGTATTCGGAAAGGAGGTTTCATGAAGCTCCACACGGTGCTCCTCATCGGAGCGTTGATTCTCGCGTCGTTTCAGGTCTCGTTCCCTCAGGCAAACACAGGACCGCTCGTCATCTTCCACGCCGGCAGCCTCACCGTTCCGCTTAACCGGCTGATGAGCGCGTTCCAGGAGTCGCATCCCGGGGTTAGATTCGCCGCGGAGGGATCGGGGAGCCGTACCGTCGCCCGCAAGGTGAGCGAATTGGGCCGGCTTGCTGACATCGTCATGTCGGCCGATTACACGGTGATCGACGAGCTGTTGATCCCGGAGTTCGCGGACTGGAACATCGAGTTCGCCCGCAACACCATGGTGATCGCCTACACCGACAGGTCGGCGTACGCCGATGAGATCAGACCGGATAATTGGTACGAGGTTCTCACCCGTCCGGGCGTGATATACGGGCACTCGGATCCCGACGTCGATCCATGCGGCTACCGCACGCTGATGGTCTGGCAGCTCGCGGAGAAACACTATCAGATTCCCGGACTCTATCAGAAGCTGGTTGATCATTGTCCGCCGGGGAACGTGCGCCCAAAATCGGTGGAGCTGATCGCTCTCCTTCAATCCGGGGACATGGACTACGCGTTCGAGTACCGTTCGGTGGCGGTACAACACGGACTTAAGTTCGTAGAACTCCCGGACGAAATAGACCTGAGCCGGGCGGAGTACGCCGACTTCTACGCCGAGGCGAAAGTACCCATCAGCGGAGAGGCACCAGGAACCACGATCACCAAGATCGGCAAGCCAATCGTCTACGGAATGACCATCCCAAAGAACGCCCCGCATCCGGCGTTGGCAGCGGAGTTCGTCGCGTTCGTCATCGGCCCGCCGGGACAAAGGATCCTCTCCGAGCTCGGCCAGCCGCCGATCGTGCCCGCAGTGGCAGAACGCGGATGGGACAAGGTGCCGCCGGCGCTCCGCGCGCTCACCGCGCCGGAGGGATAACGATGCGATCGATGGGGATGAAAGCGGGCTTTGCCGTCCTCGGTGGAGCCCTGCTCCTGTTCATCCTATGGCCGCTTGCCAGGACGATCTTCTCCACCTCTCCCCGCTCCCTATGGGAGACGATACTCGACCCCCAGGTGCGGGGCGCGATCGGGCTGACGTTCTATGCCTCGGCGATCGCCACCGCCATCGCGATCCTGACCGGGGTTCCGCTCGCTTATCTCCTCGCCCGCCATGACTTCCCGGGCAAGAGCCTGGTCGAAGGGCTGATCGATCTTCCGATCGTCGTTCCCCACACCGCGGTCGGAATCGCGCTTCTCATGGTGTTCGGCCGTTCAGGGGCGCTGGGGAAGGCGTTCGCGGCGATCGGAGTGCGGTTCGTATCATCGGTCCCCGGGATCGTGATCGCGATGCTGTTCGTCAGCATGCCGTTCTTGGTGAACGCCGCCCGCGACGGGTTTGCTGCGGTCGACCCGCGGCTGGAGCGGGTGGCGCGCACCCTGGGAGCCGGGCCGTGGACCGCGTTCTGGAAGGTGGCGCTCCCCCTCTCCCGTCGGAGCATCCTCTCCGGGACGATCCTCATGTGGGCACGGGGCCTGAGCGAGTTCGGGGCGGTCGTGATCCTCGCCTACCACCCGATGGTCGCTCCGGTCCTCCTCTACGAGAGGTTCGAGTCGTACGGCCTCAACTACGCCCGGCCGGTGGCGGTGTGGGTGATCCTCTCCTCGCTCGTGGTGTTCGTCGGGCTGCGGGCTGTAGCGGGAAGGAGGAAGAAATGAGGGCCGGAGAGCTGTCGGTACTGGGTCTCGAGGTTAAGGCGGGCGAGTTCAGGCTCGACGGGATCGATCTCTCCGCCAGCGGCGGTGAGTACCTCGTCATCCTCGGGCCGACCGGAGCGGGGAAGACGATCCTGCTGGAGGCGATCGCCGGGATACGGCGGGTGCGGCAAGGGAAGATCATCCTGTCCGGGGAGGACGTGACGCACCTCCCGCCGGAGAAACGGAGCATCGGGTTCGTGTATCAGGACTACGCCCTGTTTCCACACCTCTCCGCGTTCGGGAACATCGCGTTCGGGCTGCGGCTCCGCCGGGTGAAGAGACCGGAGATCGACCGCCGGGTCAGAGCGATGGCGCGTCTCATCGGGATCGAAGACCTTCTCCCCCGGGCGATCGCCGGGCTCAGCGGCGGGGAGAAACAGCGCGTCGCCCTCGCCCGCGCCCTGGTCGTCTCCCCACGTGCGCTGCTCCTCGACGAACCCCTGTCCGCGCTCGATCCCCAGCACCGCGAGGAGCTGCAGCGGGTGCTCGCCCGGATCCACCGCGAGATCTCTCCGACCACCGTGCACGTGACACACGACTTCGAGGAGGCGGTCTCGCTCGGAGATCGGATCGCGGTCATGGAGGGAGGGAGGATCGTACAAGCGGGGACGGTCCATGAGATCTTCCGGCGGCCCAATTCGCCGTTCGTCGCCCGGTTCGTGGGAGCGCGCAACGTATTCGCCGGGAAAGTAATCGCGGGAGAAGGTGGGGAAGCGAGGTTCATCATCGATGGGACAGCCGTTTCCGTCGTAACTGATCTCAGAGGTCCGGTGCACGCCGCGGTCCGGCCGGAGGACATCCTGATCTCGCGTGCCCCGCTTCAATCGAGCGCGAGAAACTCGTTCCGCGGGCGGATCACCGAGATCGTCGATCGGGGGATGATCTCCTACGTGCGGGTGAATGTGCCGCCGGAATTCATCTGCGCCGTCACCCGCCAGTCGATCGCTCAAATGGACCTGAACGCCGGGATGGAGGTATACATATCGTTCAAGGCGTCGGCGGTGCACGTCTTCTAAGGGGGAATGATGGAAAACATCGACCGGTTTGGAAGGAGGATCACCTACCTGCGCATCTCGGTCACCGACCGGTGCAATCTCCGCTGCATCTACTGCATGCCCGCCTCCGGCGTGCCGTGGCGTCCCCACGCCGAGATCCTGCGGTACGAGGAGATCGTGCGGATCGCGCGTGCCGCCGCTGGCATCGGGATAAGGAAGGTCCGCCTCACCGGGGGAGAACCGCTCGTGCGGGAGGGGATCGTCGAGCTCGTCCGGGAGCTCCACCGGATCCCGGGAATCGATGAAATTGTGATGACAACGAACGGGGCGCTCCTTTCCCGCTACGCGGAGGCCCTGGCCGCCGCCGGGCTTGCCCGGGTGAACATCAGCCTCGACTCGCTGCGGGCGGATCGGTTCAGAAAGATCACCCGCGTGGGAAACCTGGAGGAGACCCTGGCCGGGATCCGCGCGGCGCAGGGGACGGGGCTCTCGCCGGTGAAGTTGAACACGGTGGTAATGCGCGGGATAAATGACGATGAGATCGCCGACCTGGCGGGAAAATCGTTGGAGGGATTGACCGTGCGGTTCATCGAGTGGATGCCGATCGGGGGCGTGCCCGCCGGATTCGCCGGCAAGTTCGTCCCCGGGGATGAGATCAAAGCGAGGATCGAGGAGCGGTTCGGCCCGCTCGTAGAGGTGCGCGCCGAGGGCCCGGCGCGCGTCTATCGAATACCCGGGGCGGCAGGGGAGATCGGTCTGATAACCGCGTTGAGCGCCCCGTTCTGCGATCGGTGCAACCGGATGCGGATCACCGCGGACGGGAAGCTGCGCCCGTGCCTCCTCTCCCCGGTCGAGATCGATCTCAAGGGACCGCTCCGCGCCGGAGCGGACGAAGAGGAGCTTTCCGCGCTCCTGAAGGAGGGGATCAAGCGCAAGCCGTATGCCCACGGGATGGTGCGCGACTTTCCCCGCGATCGAGCGATGTCCGAGATCGGAGGTTGAGATGGATGAACGCAGGCTGACCCACCTGGACGATGCCGGACGGGTACGGATGGTCGATGTGAGCGGCAAGGGCGACACCGTGCGGGAGGCGGTAGCGCGGGGGAGGATCGAGATGTCCCCCGCGACCTGTCGGATGATCACGGAAGGAAAGATCGAAAAGGGGAACGTCCTCACCACGGCTCAGCTCGCCGGGATCATGGCAGCGAAGCGAACCGGGGAGCTGATCCCGCTCTGCCATCCCCTTCCTCTGACCGATGTCGACGTACGGCTTGACGCGCGCCCCGACGCCGGGGTCATCGAGATCGAAGCCCGCGCCAAGTGCGTGGGCAAGACAGGAGTGGAGATGGAGGCCCTCACCGCGGTTGCGACAGCGGCGCTCACGATCTACGACATGGCGAAGGCGGTCGAGCGGACGATGCGCATCACCGATATCCGCCTGGTGCGCAAGAGCGGGGGGAAGAGCGGGGAGCTCGTGCTCGAGGAGGAGGGATGAAGGTCACGGTGCTGCTGTTCGCCGCGTTGCGCGAGGCGGCGGGAACGAGCGAGCTTGATCTCAACCTCGCGGACGGGACCACCATCTCCGGACTGATCTCCCGCCTGGAGCGCGATCATCCGGGGCTGGCGGCTCACCTCCCCCACGCCAAGCCGGCGGTGAACCGCCGACTCGTTGACGGGGCGAGGATCCTGCACGACGGCGATGAAGTCGCGTTCCTCCCTCCGGTGGGAGGTGGATGATGGATGACCATATCAGGATAACGGAGTCCCCGATCGATCCCGATGAGATCGTCTCCCTGCTCACCCACCCCGAAATCGGAGCGGTGGCGACCTTTGTCGGGGTGGTGCGGGGCGAGGAGAACGGGGAGAGGATCTCGCACCTGGAGTACGAGGCCTACACCGAGATGGCCGAGGAGGCGCTGCGCGGTATCATAACCGAGGTGAAACACCGGTGGCCGGAGATCCGCCAGGTGGCGATCGTGCACCGGATCGGGAAACTTGCGGTGGGGGAGATCGCGGTGGTGATCGGGGTATGCGCCGCTCATCGAAGCGGGGTGTTCTCCGCCCTCGGCTACGCGATCGACCGGCTGAAACAGACAGTCCCCATCTGGAAGAAAGAGGTGGGAGAAAGGGGAATAAGATGGAAGTCGGAGATGTGACCGGGATCTACCCGATGCTGAGCGTGGAGGAGGCGCGGGCCCGAATCCTCGCCCGGATTCGCCCGTTACCGGCGGAGCCCGTCCGAATCACGGACGGGCTCGGGAGGGTGACGGCCGAGGATGTGATTGCTGGGTACGATATTCCACCGCACGCGAACACGGCGATGGACGGCTACGCCGTTCGGGCGGCGGATACCATCGGGGCGAGCCCGGATAACCCCGTCCGTCTGCGGGTGATCGCCGATCTTGCCGCCGGTTACGTCGCGGACAAGGAGGTCGTCCCGGGGACGGCGATCCGGATCATGACCGGCGCCCCGATCCCCACGGGAGCGGACGCGGTCGTCCGGTTCGAACAGACTAAGCAGGACGGGGATTACGTGGAGATCATGACCGCGGTCCCGGTCGGCAAAGACGTCCGGCCGGCAGGGGAGGACGTGCGGGCCGGGGAGACCGTCATCCCGCGGGGTACGATCCTCCGCCCACCGGAGATCGGGATGCTCGCCGCGCTCGGGTGCCGGGAGATCGCCGTCACCCGCCGCCCGCGGGTGGGGATCCTCGCCACCGGGGACGAGCTCGTCGGGATCGACGATTCCCTCACCCCGGGGAAGATCAGGAACGCGAACACCTATTCCAACGCGGCCCAGGTGCAAAGATACGGGGGGATCCCGGTGATGCTCGGGATCGCCCGCGACCGGGAACGGGAGATCGCGGAGAAGCTGCGGAAGGGCCTCGAACAGGGGGTCGATCTCCTCCTCGTCTCCGGCGGGGTGTCAGTCGGGGACTTCGACGTGGTGAAGAAGGTCCTCGCCGCCGAGGGGAGGATCGAGTTCTGGCGGGTGCGGATGAAGCCGGGAAAGCCGCTCGCGTTCGGATACCTGAACTTCAACGGAAGAGAGGTCCCGGTGATTGGGACGCCGGGGAATCCGGTGTCGACGATGGTCTCGTTCGAGATGTTCGCCCGCCCGGCGATCCTGAGCCTCCTCGGGGCACGCAACCTCGATCCGATTGTGATATGGGCCCGGCTCGCCGATGAGATCCCCCAAAAGGACTCCCGCCGCCACTACGTGCGGGTGCGGCTCGAAGACCGGGATGGAGAATACGTGGCGCACCTCACCGGGGATCAGGGCTCGGGGATCCTATCGTCGATGGTCAAGGCGGACGGCCTGGCGGTGATCCCCGAAGACTGGGACCGCGCCGATCAAGGAGCGCGGGTGCGCGTGATCCTGCTCGGGAGCCTGTGATGAAGATCAGAGTCGGTATCCTCACCGTCAGTGACCGTTCGTTCCGCGGGGAGCGGGCCGATGAGAGCGGGCCGACGATCAAGCGGCTGGTGCTTGAGCAGCTCGACGCCGTGGTGGAGGCCGAGGGGCTCGTCCCGGACGAGCGGGAAGAGATAGCGGACAAGCTCATCGAGTGGTGCGACGAGAAGAGACTCGATCTGATTCTGACAACCGGCGGGACTGGATTCGGACCACGTGACATCACCCCGGAGGCGACCAAGGATGTGATCGAGCGCGAGACGCCGGGGTTCCCCGAGGCGATGCGGATGGAGGGGTTCAGGATAACCCCGCACGCGCTCCTCTCCCGCGCCACCGCTGGGATCAGGGGGCGGACGTTGATCATCAACCTGCCCGGGAGTCCGAAGGCGGTGGCGGAGGGATTGGAGGTCATCCTTCCCGCCCTTCCCCACGCGGTCGAGACCGTACGCGGCGGCGGCTCCGACCATCGCTTCCACCCGCATACTTGACAATTCGATCCGCCGCTGCTACAGTAGGGGCATCTCAAATTGTGGAGGTGGTCGTCATGCAGACGATCTCGTGCAGTAGAGGAACCGGCTTCACCCGTATCATCCTTTCCGTCCACTTCCACGCCCATCACGCCCCGGTCCGGGGCCATCTAAGCTAAACCCATTTCAGACTTTTCTTTCTTGCGCTGTCTCGGTCCGATTGGATCGTAGGCAAAACTATAACTTAATAACTTAGGAGGTTAGTATGCTTATTCAGCGCTTTGTGCTGGTTGCGGTATTGGTGATGGGCGTATGCGTAGCGGGATTCGGCGGGGACAAGCCGGTGTACGTTGACGGAATCGACGCGGCGTTTCCCCCGTTCTCGTACATCGATAAGAACGGGAACCCGACCGGGTTCGACGTGGAGGCCATCCAATGGATCGCCAACGAGATGGGGTTCGAGGTGAAGATCGTGCCGGTCGATTGGGACGCGATCATCCCGACGCTGAAGGCAGGGAACATCGACCTGATCGCCTCCGGGATGACGATCACCCCGGAGAGGCAAAAGCAGGTCGATTTCACCGACCCATACTGGCGGATCAACCTCGCGGTCGTGGTGCGAGAGGTAAAAGGGGATGATGGCGCTCTCGTCCCCCAGTACAACATCTTCTCCGCCGTCGCCCCCGGGCGGACGATCGGGGTGCAGCGCGGGACCACGTCGCAGGACTGGCTGACCGAGAACCTGATCGACGCCGGGGTCGGCATCAAGCTCAAGCTGTACGACAACTTCCTCCTCGCGTTGGAGGATCTCCTCATCGGTCGGATCGACGCTGTGGTGATGGACGAGCCGACGGCGCGGTCCGCGATCGCCGGGAAGAGAGCCGCGGTAGTGGGGACGATCGAGACCGGCGAGATCTACGGCTACGCCGTGCGGAAGGGGGACACGAAGCTCCTCTCCCTCCTGAACGAGGGACTGCGCCGGCTCAAGGCGTCCCCGGAGTGGGACAAGTTGGTGCAGAAGTGGTTGATCGGCGGGTGATCCGCCTGCGGGCGGGAGGGAGGAGATTCCTCCCCCCGCCCACTTCACGATGGATCTCAATATCCTGCAACTGATCCGTGACTCCCTCCCTGCCCTCCTGCGCGGGGCGCGGGTGACGGCGGAACTGGTCGGAGCCTGCCTCGGGATCGGGTTTGGGATCGGCGTTCCCCTCGCGCTCCTTCACGTCTACGGCCCACGCTGGTCCCGCCCGGTGCTCGCGGTCTACGATCGGGTCTTCCGCGGGTTTCCGGCGTTGGTCCTCCTCTTCCTCTTCTACTTCGGGATCGGGAGCTTCCCTGGTGTTCACCTCTCCCCCACCCTCGCCGTCCTCCTCGCGCTTGGGCTGCGGAGCGGCGCCTACCAATCCCAGATCTATCGTGGCAGTCTGCTTGCGGTGGCACGGGGGCAGGTGGAGGCAGCACGGGCCATCGGACTCACTGGAGGACAGGCGGTGCGCTACATCGTCATCCCCCAAGCGGCCTACTTCTCCCTTCCCGGTCTTGCCAACGAGTACTCGATCCTGCTCAAGGACACCGCCTTGGCGTTTGTTGTAGGGGTGGTGGAGCTCTTCACCCAGGGGAAGTTCATCGCCGTGCGCACCTACGCCGTCCTCCCGATCTACGGGACGGTGGGAGCGATCTACCTCTTTCTCACCTACGGCGGGATCCTCGTCTTCCGCGGGGCGGAACGGGCGATCCGCATCCCGGGGATGAGTGGAGCACGCCGCAGGAGGCCGGAGTGAACGAAATCGTGCGCTTCTTCCCCCAGCTCCTCTCCGGGCTGGGGGTCACCATGGAGCTGGTCGTCACCGCCGCTCCGGCCGGGTTCTTGATCGGAATCTGCGTCGCCTTGGCGGAAGTCTACGGCGGCCCGTTGCTCGCCCCGTTTGCCTACACTTACCAGATACTCTTCCGCGGGACGCCCCTCCTGCTGCAGCTGTTTGTCATCTATTACGGGCTGCCCCATGCGGGGATCGTCCTCTCTCCGCTCGCGGCCGCGATCGCCGGGTTCAGCCTGTGCAGCGGTGCGTATCACTCCGAGTACATGCGCGGGGCGCTCTTGTCCATCCCGCACGGGCAGTGGGAGGCGGCACGCGCGCTCGGGATGGGACGGCTCAAGACGATCGCGTTCGTCATCATCCCCCAGATGGTGCGCCGCGCCCTCCCCGGCTCGACGAACGAGTTCATCTACCTGATCAAGTACTCCTCCCTCGCCTACCTCGTCACGGTGATCGAGCTCACCGGGGAGGGGAGGTTGATCGCCTACAAGACGTTCCGGTTCTTCGACGCGTTCCTGGTCGTGGGGCTGATCTACCTCGGGCTCGTCTCGCTCGCAGCGCGCGGGCTGGAGGCGATTGAGCACAAGCTGGAGATTCCCTCTGCCTGAACGGAACGGCCGGGTGGAGACCCACCCGGCCGCGGAAAGTCAGCTCGTGCGCACCAATCGACCAGCGAGATAGGCGGTGTATGCCGCCATGTCGAAGTGGCCGTGACCGGAGAAGCCGATCAGGATCACCCGTTTCTCGTCGCGGCGGGCCGCATCGCGGGCGAGCTCCATCGCCGCGTGCACCGCGTGCGCCGTCTCCGGGGCGGGGATGATCCCCTCGAGCCGCGCAAACGTGACCGCGTCGCTGAACACGTCCACCTGGTCGTACGCCACCGGACGGATGAGCCCGTCCTCCACCAACCGGGTGATGATCGGGGCCATCCCGTGGTAGCGGAGCCCGCCGGCGTGGATCGGAGGCGGGACGAACTCATGCCCGAGGGTGTGCATCCGCAGCATGGGCGTCATCTTGGCGGTGTCGCCGTAATCGTAGCGAACCTCCCCCTTGGTGATCGTCGGGCAGGCGGTCGGCTCGACGGCGACGAACTCCACCTTTCGCCCACGTTTTTGAGAATCGTACAGGAAGGGAAGCATCAATCCGCCGAAGTTCGATCCTCCGCCGACGCAGCCGACGACTGCATCCGGATATTCGCCGGCCTGTTCCATCTGGGCGAGCGCCTCCTGCCCGATCACCGTCTGGTGAAGGAGCACGTGGTTGAGGACGCTCCCGAGCGAGTACTTCGCCCCGGTCGCCATCGCCTCCTCGATCGCCTCGGAGATCGCGATCCCGAGCGAGCCTGGGGAATCCGGATCCTTCTCCAGCACCGCTCGTCCGGCGTTCGTTCGGTCGGACGGGGACGGGACGATCTGACCACCGTAGGTCTCGATCATCGCCTTCCGGTACGGCTTCTGATCGTAGGAGATCCTGACCATGAACACGGTCAGATCGATCCCGAGTGCCTGGCAGGCGAACGCCAGGGCGCTCCCCCATTGCCCGGCCCCGGTCTCGGTGGTGAGGCGCTTCGTCCCCTCGACCTTGTTGTAGTACGCCTGGGCGACCGCGGTGTTCGTCTTGTGGGAGCCGGTCGGACTCGCTCCCTCGTACTTGTAGTAGATGTGAGCCGGGGTGGCGAGTGCCCGCTCCAGGTTCAGCGCCCGATAGACCGGGGTCGGCCGCCACAGCCGGTAGATCTCCTGCACCTCAGCCGGGATGTCGATGAACCGATCGGTCGCTACCTCCTGCTCCACGCACGTCTTGGCAAAGAGCGCGGTGAGCGCCTCGGGCGAGAGCGGCTCCTGGGTCCGCGGGTCGAGCGGCGGATCGAGCGGCCGGTCGAGGTCGGCAAGCACATTATACCATCTGGTAGGAAGCTCATGTTGGTCTAAATTAAATATTCTCTGCATAGTGACGTCTCCTTTCTCATTCAGGATTGAATTTGATCTGATGAACCGCGAAAAGGAATCAGCGACGCCACCAGGGCTCGAACGGAGGGACGAAGAGGCAGGTCAGGCAGATGGAAGGATCAGTGTCCCCAAACACAGCTCCTTAACTGCAATGTATACGCCATAGCGACATAACTTTAGCACGCGTTCCTCTGGTTGTCAAGCAGTCGTTCTTGGTGCACCAAGATCGGCCTCTTGACAGAAGGAGTGATTCGTGCTATACTACGGTTAGC
>JAGGSO010000092.1 GCA_021159055.1 Candidatus Bipolaricaulota bacterium
GGAACTTCTATGTCCAGATCCCGAACGAGGTGGTGGAGTCAGCATCCTTGGATGGAGCCGGGTTCTTCGAGATCTATCGCAGGATCGTATTCCCGCTCTCGTGGCTGGGGATGGTGGTGGTAGTCATTTGGCAGTTCACCCAGATCTGGAACGACTTCCTGTTTGGGGTGACTCTCACCAACCACGAATGGCAGCCGATCACGGTCGCACTAGCATACCTAGCTGGAGGACAGGCAGTGCAGTGGAATCTACCGATGGCTGGTTCCATCCTCGCTGCTCTGCCTCCGCTTTTGATCTACATAATATTCGGACGTTACTTCATAAGCGGCCTACTAGCCGGTTCGGTGAAGGGTTGAAAATGTTCCATAAACGCGTGGTTCAGAAGCAGGACGGCCGCCTCCTGTGGCTCTATGGTGAACGCGAGCATGTGCTCGCACCGCTTCCTGAAGGGGAAGGAGCACCAGCAGCCGCGCCCCACCTGCGCTGGCATCCGCTGCGGGAGGAATGGGTGATCTACGCCGCGCACAGACAAGGGCGCACCTTCTTGCCGCCTAAGGATCATTGTCCGCTCTGTCCGAGCGTGCCGGGTGGCTTTCCGACCGAGATTCCGTTTGCAGATTTCGAGATCGCTGTGTTCCAAAACCGGTTCCCCTCCCTTCATCCGGATGCGCCAACCCCACCTGAACTTTTGATCCCCACCGCGCGCGGACGCGGGTTCTGCGAGGTGGTGGTCTACACCCCGAAGCATGAAGGGAGCCTCGCCACGTTGACCCAATCGCGACGCGAGCTCCTCGTTCAGGTGTGGGCCGATCGGTACAAAGAGCTGTACGAGCACGATTTCATCCGGTACGTGATGCCGTTCGAGAACCGCGGCGAGGCGGTCGGGGTGACCCTGCATCATCCCCACGGCCAGATCTACGCCTACCCGTTCGTCCCTCCGATCATTGAGCGAGAGACGCACGTGTTTCACGACCGCCCGGTGCTGTGCGAGCTCATCCCGCAGCTTTCCGATTACACCGTGGTTCGCGGCGAAGCGATGATCGCGTTCGTCCCTCCGTTCGCTCGGTTCCCGTACGAGGTGTGGATCGCGCCCCGCCGTCACCTCCCCGGGCCGTGGGAGTTCGCCGACGCGGAAATCCGTGAATTCGCCCGGGTCTTGGGCGAGGTGGTATCCCGGTATGACCGGTTGTTCTCTCGGCCGTTCCCGTACGTGATGGCGATGCACGCTGCACCGAAGGGGGAGGAAAGGGTGTTTCACTTTCATGTGGAGTTCTATCCCCGCATGCGCACGAGAGATAAGCTTAAATACCTGGCCGGGACCGAACTTGGGGCGGGTGCGTTCGCCGCCGATATCCTTCCCGAGATGGCGGCGCAGCAGCTACGCGAGGTGAAATGATGAATCGAACCGCCCTCACCCGTCTGCGACGATTCATGGCAAGCCGCGGTTTCGAGCGATTCACCCTCTGCCGCCCGGAGAACTTCGCCTGGCTCACCGGCGGCGGGGACAATACGGTGGCAATCGGAGAAGGGGTGGGATGCCTCGAGGTGACTCCGGACAGTGTGCGTCTGCATACCTCGCGAATCGAGGCGGCTCGGCTGCAGGAGGAGGAGAAGGTGGACTTCGCCGTGAGCACCTATCCCTGGTACTCCTCCCCCCCGATCGGGAGGCCGAATGATTTCGAGCACGACCTGACACCGCTTCGTCTCGTCCTCACCCCGGAGGAGCAGGAGCGGTTCAGAAGGCTTGGAAATGATGCGGCGCAGGCGCTGGGAAGTGCGATGCGGGCAGCACAACCGGAATGGACTGAGGCGCGGCTTGCAGGAGAAATCGCAGCCGAGGCGTACGCCCGCGGGATTCAACCGGTCGTCCTCCTTGTCGCCGGAGAAGAACGCGCATTCAGGTGCCGTCATCCGCTCCCCAAGGATCGGGCGTTGGGAAAGCTCGCGATGGGGGTGATCTGTGCCCGGCGGGATGGCCTGGTGGCGAATCTCACCCGGATGCGAAGCTGGGGGAAACCCGGGCTTGCGCGCCGATATGAGAAGCTCCTCCAGGTCGAGGCACGGGGGCTCGATGCCACCGTCCCCGGGGCGACGCTGGGAGAGGTGCTGGAGGGGATCGCTGCCGGGTACCGCGAGATCAGGGCCCCTGATGAATTCGAAGCGCATCACCAGGGTGGAATCGCTGGCTACCGCCCGCGGGAGGTCCTCGGGGTCCCGGGGGACGGAACCGTCCTGCAGGCCGGGATGGCGGTGGCATGGAACCCGTCTCTGCCCGGAGTGAAGGTGGAGGACACGTTCCTCATCACCCCGACCGGGTTGGAGAACCTCACGTTCGACCCCGACTGGCCGATGATCGAGGTTGGGGGGCGGCCCCGGCCGGCCGTCCTCACGGAGGGGGCATGAGCTACCCTCCCTCCGAGCGGTTGTTGCGCGAGCAGTTCGGCCCGGGAGAACCCCCGCTCCTCTCCCGGGCGCCGGGCCGGATCAACCTGATCGGAGAGCACACCGACTACAACGGCGGTTACGTTCTCCCGTTCGCCATCGACCGGGTGACCGAGATCGCCGTCCGCCCGCGTGCCGACCGACGCATCCGCATCTACGCCGATGCGTTCCGCGCTGGGGTGGAGCTGGAATTACCGATGAAAGGGATCGCCCCCGCCGGCAGTTGGCAGGATTATCCGATCGGGATCCTGGCGGAACTCTCTCACTACAAAGACCTGGAATTCGGATTCGACGGTGCGATCAGCGGGGACGTGCCCCAAGGCGCGGGACTGAGCAGTTCAGCCGCACTGGAGGTAGCCGCTGCCATCGCGTTTTCCCGGTTATACGGGGTGAACCTATCCGGATTGGAGCTGGTCAGGCTGTGCCAGCGGGTGGAAAACGAGTTCGTCGGCACCCGCTGTGGGATCATGGATCAGTACGTCTCTTACTTCGGACGCACCGGGGCGGCGATCCTCCTCAATACGCATACCATGGAGCATCGCTACGTCCCGCTCCACCTCTCCGGGGTGAGTCTCCTCGCCGTCGATAGCCGGGTCAACCGATCGTTGGGGACGAGCGGTTACAACGCGCGGCGGCAGGAGTGCGAGCAGGCGTTGACGCTCGTTAGAAGCGCGTTCCCCGAGCGGAATATCGCCTCGTTGAGCGATCTCACCATTGGTGACCTGGACCGGATTTCCGCCGTGCTTCCCCCGTCCATTTTCGCCCGCGTGCGGCATGTGGTCAGCGAGAACGCGCGCGTCCTCGCCGCGGTGGAAGCGCTGGAGCAGGATGATTACCGAAGGCTGGGGGAGCTCCTGTTCGCCTCGCACGCCTCCCTGCGCGATCTATTTGCGGTGAGTACCCCGGAGCTCGATTTCCTCGTCGATTGGGGGAGGAAACACGGAGCGCTCGGCGCTCGCCTCGTCGGCGGCGGGTTCGGCGGAGTGACCCTGCACCTCGTCCCGGACGAGATCAAACAGGGCTACATCGACGGAATCGTGGCCGCCTATCGGACCCGGTTTCGGATCGATCCCGAGGTGATCGAGGTGAGACCCGGCCCCGGGGCGGAGGAGCTTAACCGCGCGTAATCGCCTGGTCTTGCATCCGGGTGGAGGAATTGCTACCGTATGAGCAAGGAGGAAGCGGGATGGAGAAGGATCACATGCCGTTTGATGCGTTTGCCCTCACCAGACAGATGGGGGTCGTGACCAGGGCGGTCCTCGACGGGGGAGGGCCGGCATGAAGAACAAACGGACCCATCCATACATCCCGAACTCCGATCCGAAGATCAGAGACGAGATGCTCCGCGAGATCGGGGCGAGCTCGATCTTGGGGTTTTCCGGGCGGTTCCCGGGGGCCTAAGGTTACAGGGGGGGTTACATGGTCCTCGACGGGGGAGGGCTGGCATGAGGAACAAACGGACCCATCCTTACATCCCGAACTCCGATTCGGAGATCAAAGACGAGATGCTACGCGAGATCGGGGCGAGCTCGATCGATGAGCTCTACGAGCTGATCCCCGAGGCCCTCAGGTTCAAGGGGAGGCTGAATCTCCCCGATCCGCTCCCGGATGAGGCATCCCTCGATCGCCACATGCGCGGGATCCTCGACAAGAACGTGACCGCTGGGGAGCGGCTCAGCTTCCTCGGGGGTGGATGCGCCCCCCACTACGTCCCGGCGGTATGCGATTGGATCAATCAACGCTCCGAGTTCCTCACCGCCTACGCCGGCGAGCCGTACGAGGACCACGGTCGCTTCCAGGCCCTGTTCGAGTACGCGAGCATGATCGGGGATCTCGTCGAGATGGACGCGGTCAGCGTCCCGACCTACGACGGATCCCAGGCGGCGGCGAGCGCCCTGCGGATGGCGGGGAGGATCACCGGGCGGAAGCGGGTCCTGATCCCGGAGATCATCAACCCGGACCGCCGTTCGATCATCGAGAACTACTCCGATCCGAGGCTTGAGGTGGAGAAGGTTCGGTACGATCCCGACACCGGGCTCCTCGACATCGCTGACCTCGCGGAGAAGCTCGCCTCCGATACCGCCGCGGTCTACTTCGAGGTCCCGAGCTACCTCGGTGCGATCGAGCCGGAGCCGGCGAAGATCTCGGAGATGGCGCACAAAAGCGGCGCCCTCGTCGTGGTCGGGGTCGACCCGATCTCGCTCGGGGTCCTCTCCCCGCCGCCCCGCTACGGGGCAGACATCGTCTGCGGCGAGCTCCAGCCACTCGGGATCCGGATGCAGTTCGGCGGCGGGCGGGGCGGGTTCATCGCAACACCGGACGAGGAGCGCTACATCTCCGAGTATCCCCTGCGCCTGTTCGGGATCGCCCCGACCGTCGATCAGAGGTGGGGATTCGGGGACGTCGCCTGGGAGCGGACATCGTTCGCCAAGCGCGAGGGATCGAAGGAGTTCGTGGGGACGATGGCCGCGCTGTGGGGGATAACGGCCGGGGTCTACCTCGCCTTGATGGGCCCGGCCGGGATGCGCGAGCTCGGCGAGACGATCATTGCCCGGGCCGCCTACGCCGCGGATCGCCTGAACGGAATCCCCGGAGTCAGAGCGCCGCGGTTTCACTCCCCGAGCTTCAAGGAGTTCGTCGTCGACTTCTCTGGGACCGGACTCTCCGTTTCCGAGATTAACAGAAGGCTCCTCGATCAGGGGATCTTCGGCGGGCACGATCTGACCCCCGTCTTCCCCGAGCTTGCAGGATGCGCCCTCTACTGCGTGACCGAAATCCACACCAAGGACGACATCGACCGGCTCGTGGAAGCGGTGGGCGAGATCGTAAAGGAGGAAAGATGAGGCGATTTCATCAGGCAAGCTGGGACGAGCCGATCATCCACGAGCTCTCCGTCCCCGGGGAGCGGGGGATCCTCGTCCCGCAGGTCGAGGAGGGGATCGCAGATGCGGTCGGCGATCCGCTCTCCCGGATCCCGGAGTCGATCCGACGGAGCGATCCTCCCGACCTCCCGGAGATCTCCGAGCACCGTGTCCTCCAGCACTATCTCCGCCTCTCCCAGGAGACGCTGGGCGAGCACCTGAACGTCGACGTCGGCCAGGGGACATGCACGATGAAGTACAACCCGCCAGTGAACGAGCGGTTCGCGACGTCCCCGAAGCTGACTGAGCTTCATCCCTTGCAGGACGAATCGACCGTGCAGGGGATCCTCGAGATCATGTACAAGCTCGAGCGGTTCCTATGCGAGATCTCCGGGCTCGAGCGGTTCAGCCTCCAGCCGGGCGGGGGATCGCATGCGATCTACGCGATGGCGTGCATGATCCGGGCGTACTTCGCCGATCGGGGAGAGAAGCGGGATGAGATCATAACCACCTTGTTCTCCCACCCCTCCGACGCCGCCGCCCCACGGGTGAAGGGGTTCAAGCCGATCGTCATCCCTCCCGATCCTGACGGCTTCCCGGACATCACCTCCCTCCGGGACGCGGTCTCCGCGCGGACGGCGGCCCTGTTCATCACCAACCCGGAGGATACCGGGATCTTCAACCCGCGGATCGCCGAGATCACGCAGATCGTCCACGCAGCAGGCGGGCTGTGCTGCTACGACCAGGCGAACGCAAACGGGATCCTCGGGATCACGCGGGCGCGGGAGGCCGGGTTCGACATGTGCTTCTTCAACCTGCACAAGACATTCGCCTCCCCGCACGGCTGCGGCGGGCCGGGGAGCGGGGTCCTCGGCGCAAGCGGCGAGATCGCCGACTACCTCCCGGTCCCGCTCGTCGAATACGACGGGGAGCGTTACTTCCTCGACTACGATCGCCCGAGATCGATCGGAAAGGTAAAGGACTTCTACGGGGTGATCCCGGCGATCGTCCGCGCCTATGCGTGGATCATGAGTCTCGGGGAGGAGGGCCTGCGCACCGTCGCCGAGACAGCCGTGTTGAACAACAACTACCTGTTGCACAAGCTGCGGAAGGTTCGCGGGATGAGCGCTCCGTTCGCCCCGGGAAAGCGCCGCTTGGAGCAGGTCCGCTACAGCTTCGAGGAGCTCTCCCGCGACACCGGGGTACACACGACCGATATCCAGCGCCGCGTCGCCGACTTCGGAGGACATTACTGGATGAGCCACGAGCCGTGGTACGTCCCCGAGCCGGTGACGCTCGAGCCGACCGAGTCATACTCCAAGCGCGAGCTTGACGAGTACGCGGAGATCATCCGACGAATCGCCGACGAGGCGTACGCCGATCCCGAACGGGTGAGGACCGCACCGCACCAAAGTACGATCGGGAAAGTGGCAGACCACTCCTACTTCGAGGACCCGGGGAAGTGGGCCCTCACCTGGCGTGGCTACAAGCGCAAGTACGCGGGTTACTTCGAACAGCATTGATCGGCGGTTGCGCCTCCCCGCGCCCTTCCGTAAACTGAACTCCGGTTGGGTAATGAGGAGGCGCAGATGAAACTACGGTTCTTGCTGGTGGTTGTTCCGCTCCTTTTTCTATTCGGGTGCGGGATTCCATTCAACATCCCCGCGGTCGGGCCGGATGGGACGATCGCCGTGTTCCTCGACGCAGATCGATACGCATTCACTCCGGACAAGGGGAGTTTAGCCCTGATCAGGGACGGGAAGGTAGTGACGGTTCCGGGAGTAACCGCGACCGGGAGCTGTGGCGCCCTCGCCTGGTCGCTTGATGGGAAGGAGGTCGCGTTTGTGGATACCGAGCCGGATGAGCTCGGATTCCCCAAGGCATGGGTGATCAACGTAGCCGGAGTACAGACCGATTCTCAGACGGTTTCCATCGCCCGGGCCGAGTCCCCGCTCATCGCCCCGGCATTCACCCCGGAGGGGAACATCACCTACCTTGGGGTGGATGACGATGGGAACGGCCACCTGTTCCTCTACGACCGCGTCGAAGACGTTACCTATCCTCTGCTCGACAATGTTTTGAGCTACCGCCCGGCGCGGGACGGTGAGTCCTTATGGGTGATCAAGAGGAGCGCAGAGGGGAACCTGAGCCTCGGCCATCTTCTCGATTATGACCCGAAGAGCGGTGACTCGTACGAGATCGCCAGCTTCTTCATCGGGGCTGGAGTGGAGCAAATGTTCCAGATGTTCCCGGGGGCATTCTTCTTCGACGTCGAACCGAACGGGGATCACGTTGCCCTCACCCTGTTCGACCAGGTTCTGATCTCTCCCGAGCCGCAGGAGGGGGATCCATCGCTCTACCTTATCGACGCGGAGGAGCGCACGGTGAGCCGGATCGCGCTCCACGGGATCGCTCCCGCGTTCTCGCCGGACGGATCGAAGATCGCCTACATCGGCTCGGCTGACGGGATCAATCAGGGGGTCTACCTCTACGACGTCGAAGCGGAAAACGAGGAGGAGCTATCGGTTGAAGGAACAGTGAGCGGCCTGTTCTGGATCGACGCCGGCCACCTCGGACTGGTGATGCGGGAAGAGAACGATGAGGAAGATAGCTACTATCTCCTCATCTACGACCTGACGGCCAAGGAAACGACCCCGCTCATCCCGGGCTAGAGGACTTCGCCCGCTGTTCCAGGTAGGCCTCGATGAACGGGGTGATGTCGCCGTCGAGGACGGCGTCGACGTTTCCCGTTTCGACCCCGGTGCGGTGGTCCTTGACCATCCGGTAGGGGTGAAGGACGTAGGAGCGGATCTGGCTCCCCCATTCGATCTTGTTCAGGGTCCCCTGCAGCTCCTCGAGCTTCTTCGCCTGCTGCTCGCGCATCAGCGCGGCGAGCCGCGCCCGCAGGACCCGCATCGCTGCTTCTTTGTTCTGGTGCTGGCTGCGCTCGTTCTGACACGATACCACGATCCCGGTCGGCAGGTGGGTGATCCGCACCGCGGAGTCGGTGACGTTCACGTGCTGTCCCCCGGCTCCGGATGAGCGGTACGTGTCAATCCGCAGGTCCTTGGGATCGATCTCCACCTCGCCTTCCTCCTCGATCACCGGGATCACGTTCACCGCGGCGAACGAGGTGTGGCGGCGGTGGGCGGCGTCGAACGGGGAGAGGCGAACGAGGCGGTGTACCCCCTTCTCCCCTTTAAGTTTTCCGTAGGCATAGCGTCCCTTGATCTCCAACGTGGCGCTGCGGATCCCGGCAGGCGGACGAGGCGGTGTACCCCCTTTTCCCCTTTAAGTTTTCCGTAGGCGTAGCGTCCCTTGATCTCCAACGTGGCGCTGCGGATCCCGGCCTCCTCGCCCGGACTTACCTCGAGCAGGGTCGCCTTGAACCCGGCCCGCTCGCAGTACCGCCCGTACATGCGCAGGAGCATCTGCGCCCAGTCCTGCGAGTCCGTCCCGCCCGCCCCGGCGTTGATCGATAGATAACAGTCGGAGAGATCGTATTGGTCGGAGAACATGAGCTCGATGTTGAACGCGCGGATCTCGGACTCAAACGCCGCAGCGCGGGAATCGAGCGCTGCCAGCTCGGCCTGGTCGTCGGATTCGATCGCCATCTGGTAGAGGATCTCGATCTCCTCGAGCTCCTCTTGCAGAGCGCGGTAGCGCTCCAGAAGCGACCGCGCCCGTTCGAGTCGGCGCGTCACCTCGGTGGCATGGGCACGATCGTCCCAGAGGTCCGGGGCGGAGATCTCCTGCTCCAGGGTCGCGATCTCTTCGCTCAGCCCATCCAAGTCAAAGGTGATCACCGATCTTTGCGATCGCGGTGCGTAAAGTCTCAATCCTCTCCTCGTCCATTGTGCCACAGACTTTAGCCGCCTCCGCCGCCTGACGCAACGTGAGCTGACCGACCGGACAAAGGTCCCCTCGCGGGGCGACAGAGTGGCGCGGTTTCCCTGACCGGGCTCTCACCCTCCGGACAGACGGCGATTTATACTGCGGAGTAAGGGAATTATGATGAAACGGACATTCCTTCTTCACCCAAACGAGAGGGGGATAAAGATGACAACAAGGGGCCGACTGAGTCTTGCGTTTGTCCTGCTGTTGATGATCGGAGTTTCGACAATCGGATATGGGCTACCCAACTTCTCCGACCAAAATATAGCAGCCGGGAACCTCAACCCCACCGACCGCATCCTGGTGCAAGAGGTTCGAGTCACTGGGGATTCCACGCACGCGGTCATCCTGACTGCGGCAACCGTGCAGAACATGGGAACGGCCGGGAGCGGACAGATCGACAAGATCGAGATCTGGGACGGAGGGGCGAAACTCGGGGAAACTACAAACATAGCCGGATTGCCGTATGGAGTCACGGTGAATCTGGGAGGCTACAATATTCCCAGTGGATCGACCCACTACATGAAGATCTACGTCACCGTGGGAACGAGCGTGTCGGGCGGTGAGACGGTCAACCTGCGGGTTAAGTTCTACTACCAGATGAACGGGTCATCCTATGCCAGCGCCTGGATCTCCGACCTGACCGGCGAGACGATCCGGAACGGCGGATTCGATCAGCTCTCCGACACCGCCCTCGATGCGGAATTCCTCAACCCGAACGACGAAGCGACAGTGCAAGTGGCGGTGTTCACCGACAACGATGCCAACGGAAATGACGTCCTGTGGGCTCAGACTGGGAGCAACACGATCGTGAAGGTGGAAAACCTGGGAACAGCGACCACGGCCGAC
>JAGGSO010000093.1 GCA_021159055.1 Candidatus Bipolaricaulota bacterium
CGTTTCAACTTTCCTCCGTCTTTGATCCGCTCAGCATCAGCTCCCCGAGCTCGCGGCGGTCGGTATCCTCCGGATCCTTTATCGCCACGATCTCCCCGTTATAGATCACCGCAATCCGATCGCTCAGCATCATCACCTCGTCGAGGTCCATCGAGATGAGGAGGACGGCCGCACCCCGGTCGCGCATTCCGAGGAGCTGCTCGCGGACGTACTCCATCCCCCCGACGTCGAGGCCCCGCGTCGGCTGGGCGGCGATGATCACCCGCGGCTGCTTGGAGAACTCGCGCCCGACGATCAGCCGCTGCTGGTTCCCGCCGGAGAGGTTCCGCGCCAGAACAAGGATCGACGGGGTCTTCACCCCGTACTCCTCAACGATCCGCTCGGTGTAGCGCGTGATCGCCCGCTGGTTGTGCCAGAACCGGTTGGGAGCGAACTCGTGGGCGCGCTGGCGGCCGAGGATCGCGTTCTCCCGGATGGTGAAGTCCATCACCAGCCCGCGCAGCTGTCTGTCGGCCGGGATGTGGGCGATGCCGGCGTCGATGAAATCGCGCGCCGTCTTTCCGGTCAGGTCAAGGCCATCGAGGAAGATCGATCCTCTCTTCACCGGCCGCAATCCGGTCAGCACCTCGGCAAGCTCGGCCTGCCCGTTACCTTGCACCCCGGCGATCCCGAGGATCTCGTTCTTCCGCAGCTCGAACGAGACGCCCTTGAGGGCGGGAAGCCCGCGATCGTCCTCTGCCTCGATCTTCTCGACCTTCAGGACCGGCTCCGGGGTCCCTTTCGCCTCAGTCCGCCGGACGGTGAACACGACGTCGCGGCCGACCATCATCTCAGCAAGCTCCCGCTCGTTCGTCTCAGCGGCGGCGACCGTCCCGATCACCTTCCCCTTGCGCAACACCGTGATCCGGTCGCATATCTCGATCGCCTCGCGCAGCTTGTGGGTGATCAGGACGGTCGACTTCCCCTCCCCCTTCAGGGTTCGAAGGGCGTTTTCCAGGTGTTCGACCTCCTGCTCGGTCAAAACGGCGGTCGGCTCGTCGAGGATCAGGGTATCCGCCCCACGGTACAGGGCCTTTATGATCTCGACGCGCTGCTGCTCCCCGACCGGGAGCTGTTCGACCCGCGCTCGCGGATCGACCGGAAGGCCGTACTGGTTCGAGAACTCCTCGATCCTCTGGATAGCAGCGTTCCGATCGATGAAAAGGCCCGATCTGATCGGCTCCTGGCCGAGCATGATGTTCTCGGCGACGGTGAGCCGGGGGACGAGCATGAAGTGCTGATGGACCATCCCGATCCCCAGCCTGATCGCCGTCGCCGGGCCGTAGTTCGATTGGGGTTTACCGTTGATCAGGATCTGTCCTGCGTCCGGCCGATACAGGCCGTACAGGATGCTCATGAGCACGGTCTTCCCGGCGCCATTCTCGCCGAGAAGACCGTGTATCTCTCCACGTCTCAGGGCGAAGTCGATCCCGTCGTTGGCGATGACGCCCGGGAATCGCTTCACGATCCCCCGCATCTCTACCGCGAACTCAGGCATCGACCCGCCTTGGCTAATCGGTCAGTCGGATCAGTGTTCGATGACGATCGAACCGTCTTTGATCCCGTTCACCGCCTCGACCAGCTTCAGGATCAGCTCGCAGGGGACGTCCACCTTCGAGGCGCTCTTCCTGATGTAGTCGTTTACGTCGAGGTGCCCGATCGCGATCCCGGTCCCGAATCCGAACTCGGAGGTGATTCCGTAGCTGTAGATCCCGGGTGCCCAGATTCCGTTCGCCATCCGCATGATCTGCGACTCGACGGCGAGGTCGACCCGCTTCAGCCCGCTCCCGACGATGACATCGGCGTGCTCAGGGGCGGTCAGGGCCTGATCGACGTCGGTCCCGAACGCGTACCAGTTCGGGTTCTCCTCCGCAGCGGTGAACACGCCGAGGTGGGACTTTCCGGCTGCACCGTAGATGTAGTCAGCCCCTGCGTTGTACATCTCGCGTGCCAGCTCGGCGCCGAGGGTCGGATTCGCCCACTCGCCCACGTAGCGGACGAGCACCTTTACGTTCGGGTTGACCCACTGCGCTCCCTGGGTGTAGCCCTTCATGAACCCGATGATCAACGGGATCTCCATTCCACCCTCGAACCCGATGATGTTCGTCTTGGTGAGGTACCCGGCGGCGACCCCAACGAGGAACGCCTCCTCCCAGTCGTTCGTCACCACCGAGGCGACGTTCGGCTGATCGACGACCATGTCCACGATCACGAACTTCTGATCCGGATACTGGGGAGCGACCGTCTCCAGGGCCGATGCCTGATCGAATCCGATGCAGACGATGATGTCGTAGTCACCCGAGTCGGCAAACTGGAGCTGATAGCCCTCGTATTCGGATATGTCGCTCGGCTCGACGTAGTCGAGGACGTCGTCGACCGTCACCCCATACTTGGCCGCGATCTGAGCCGCCGCGTCGGACGCTCCCTTGAAGCTCTGGTCGTTGAACGACTTGTCTCCCAATCCGCCGGTGGCGAGGATCAACCCGACCTTCGGATAATCGGCGGCGAACACCCCCACCACCAACACGCCGACGAGCAACACCGCGGCAAGAATCGCACCTAACTTCTTCATGCTGTTCCCTCCTTTTTTGAACGCCCACCCAGCTCTCATGGCGAGCGGGTCGTTCTACTGCATTGTGCTACAACCTTAGCTTTTTCTTTGCTGTTTTTCAAACTCCGCGGCGTGCAGGCGAACGATCCCCGCGAGGGCGCAATCGATCTCCTGGGAGACGGCATTGCGCACAACATCCCGATGGGGATTGTAAGCTCCGGCGGCCGCACTCCGCGCGTCCCCGTCGATGGCGAGGATAGCGCCAGCGCGGACATGGCGAAGGGCAGCCACACAGAACAGAGCGGCGCATTCCATCTCCACCGCCATGGCCCCGGCGCGGGATAGGGGTTCAATCCCGAGGTCAAGCACCCCCTGATAGAAGGCGTCGGAAGTGACGACTACCCCACGGTGCACGCGGACATCCATCGTCTGCGCAGCGTTCCACAGCGCCCCAACTACGTCTGGGTCAGCCAGAGCAGGATATTGGATCGGAAGAAGCTGCGGAGTTGTCCCCTCGTATCGCACCGCACCAAGAGCGACCACCAGATCTCCATCCACTACGGAATCTTGGAGGGAACCGGCCGTCCCGACCCGGATGAGGACACGAGCACCTGCCTTGATCGATTCCTCAGCGCAGATCGCCGCCCCAGGAGCCCCGACCCCGGTGGAGATAACTCCGATCTCCACCCCGCGGTAGCTTCCGCAGTAAGAATGGAACTCCCGATTCTTCGCGAGCTCCTTCGTGCCCTCCAACCGCTCGGCGATTCGCGCGGCCCGTGCTGGGTCACCCGGGAGGAGGACATACGGGGGGAGATCCCCCGGCTTCAACAAGATGGTCGGGAGGCGCGCCATTTAACCCTCCTTATCTCGTTAGGAAAAAGAGATGCCCGTTACTCTTCCGGGAGCGTCAGTACCGTCCCTTCCCCGATCCCGTGTGCAGAGAGGTAGCCTTCAGGAAGCTCGAGTGCGTACTGGAAGGGTCTCTTTGCTGTGTAGAGCTTCTTCTCCTTATCCTCTTCGGAGTAGACAGCCATCGTCGTCCCCCCCGCGAACCTCCCGTCCTTGTCGAAGAACGCGATGTCGAGCGGGAAGTGGACCGTGTCCATGACGAAGTTCCCTTGGAATTCCTTGTCATACATGAACAAGATCGCCGGGACGAGATCACGCAATGACGGCGGATAGCCGCGGAACCCGGTGAACCGGGAGTAGCCGGCATCGGCAACCAGAGCGGTGATCTTGAGCTGCGTTCCATCACCCGTGGTGAGGATCACCTGTTTCCGGGAAAGATCGCCGAGGATCCCGAGACCGACGGTCGCCCCCGCGGTGGTGACAAGAGGGGCCGTGTCCTGGGCGGCGGATGGATAGACGGTCATCGGAGTGTCCCCGATCCCGTCTCCGTTCGCATCCGTGCCGGTATAAGTCTCCCAGTAGTTCCCCTTCCCTCCGTGGGTCCATGTGTTTCCCTTCCCGTAGTCCTCCACCAGGGCCTCTCCGGTCCCGAGGAAGTAGTTCCCGTAGACCGTGTTTATTCGCGAGTCGTGGTTCAGATAGAGGTTATGGTCATTTTCGGAGAGGACGTTCTCGTGAAGCGAGTTTCCCATGATCGTTCGCTTCCCATACGTCTCCGGGAACAGGATACCATGCCGCTGCTGGGAGATCAGGTTGCGGGAGATGTCGTTGTACGAGCCGATCACCTCGACCCCGTACGCCCCGGCGACGATCGTGTTGGCGGAGACGGTATTATGGTCCGCCTGCACCCCGAGGTAGACCCCGGTCTCCGCGTCGGTGATCGCGTTGTCGACGACCTCGTTCCCGGTCGCCCGCTCGATCGCCACCCCGTACTTCGTGTTCTCCTGGGTGATGATGTTCCGCGCGATCGAGTTCCCGGTCGATCCCCCTGTAATCTGGATCCCGGTGGGATTGGCAAACACGAGGTTGTCGTGGATCGAGTTCTTATCGGACGCCGAGACGAGGACGCCGTAGTTGTTGGCGAGCAACTGGTTGTCGAAGAGCTCGTTTTCGTTCGAGAGCCACAGGTACACCCCGGCGAACCGGTTGTTCTTGAGGATGTTTCCGGTCACCGTGTTGTTGTCGGATCGGTACAGGGTGAGCCCATGTTCGGTGTAGACCGGATTCTTCCGGTAGGCCTGGTTATCCTTGATGACGGAATCGTTCACGAACGCAAGCTGAATCCCGTCTCCGTTCACGATCTCGTTGTTCTCGATCGTCATCCCGTCGCATGCTGCAATGTACAGGCTCGTTCCCTTGATCCCGGAGATCGTCTCCCCGTGCCGCCCGTAGAAGTAGTGGATCGGGCTGTCGTTGAGCACGTTGGACGTGTCGATCGCGTGGTCGTACTCCTCCGGCGTCTCTCCGGTCACCCGAAGGCCCAGCCCCTGCACGTAGATGACGTTCCCGGTCAGGGTGACGTCAGTGGAAGAGGCGATCTCGATCCCGTTCAGAGAGTTGTTGATCGAGCACCCCTCCACCCGGGCGCCGGATACGAATCCGAGGTGGATCGCCGCTCCGTGCGGGTCACTCGCCCCCTGGATGACAAGCCCACGCAAAACGAAGTGTGCGGTCGTGTTCTGGATGTTCACCCCGTACGGGGTCCCGTTGGGGATGGTAATCTCCCAGCCTGCGATTACGTACGGATCGTCTGCGGTCCCACTCCCGGAAAGGACTCCGTTATCCGCCGTAAAGTCGGAATCGCCGAGGATCGTTATCGGAGCGTGGGACGCTGCTGCTCCCACGACGACCAGCGTGAACAGTGCCGCCATAAAAACAAGCGATATCTTCTTCATCTTTGCTCTCTCCTTCGTTGCAAACCCGCTTTTTGAATTATATCCGTCCTCTTGCTGACAGACAATGATGATAACGGAATCTGATAGAGATTAGGTGTGGAAGAAGTGGAGGAACGGTGAACGCGCGGATGACCGCTCTCCCGATCAGGCTGGTTCCCTCCCCCGGAGTGCCCTAGTTCCCCCGGGCGAGGGCGGAATGGGAGGGCAGAGGCGGTCTTGTGCGGCTAGACTGAAGGGCATGAAAGCTTCGGCCGTCGTGTTGATCGGGATCGTCATCATCGCTGCGTTTGGGGTCCGCTCCGACCGCGGCTCCACCCTCACCGATATCGCGCTTTCCTCCCATGGACGGATTGGGGTGTATCTCACTTCATTCGCCCTAACCAAGCCGGAGACCCTCACTGAGGTACTCACCGCCGCGAGAGAGGGGAAGATCAACGCTGTGGTGATCAACGTGAAGAACATGCACGGCGAGGTGACCTACGCCAGTGCCGTCCCGCTCGCACGCAAGATCGGAGCCGCTGTAGGAAGGATCGATCCCCGTGCCCTGATCGCTCGACTGCACGCCGCCGGGATCTACGTCATCGCCCGTCAAGTGCTGTTCTACGACCCCAAACTGGCGGCGTACCTCAAGCTGCCGAACCCATGGGTTCCGGTGGATAATGACCAGGCGGTGGCATACAACCTGGCGATCGCGTCCGAGGTGGCATCGCTTGGGTTCGACGAGCTCCAGTTCGACTACATCCGGTTCCCGGACGGAGAGGGGCTCGGGACCAGATACGCAGCACGTTACGCGGCGGTGAACCGGTTCCTGGACGCGGCGCGGGATGCGCTCGCGGGGAGGATCACGATCTCGGCGGACCTGTTCGGCCGGGTGATGTGGAATTGGAACCGGAAGAAGATCGACCCAATCGGCCAATCCCTCGAAGAGATCGCCGCCCGCGTCGATTTCGTCTCCCCGATGCTCTATCCGTCGCATTACAACGAGGAATACTACAAGGACGATCCCTACCGGGTCGTCAAAGAGGCGCTCGCCGCCGGGATGGCCCGGGTCTCCACCCCGATCCGTCCGTTCCTCCAGGCATTCGGCCGGGACGTACCGGCGGGAATGTCGCTTGAGGAGTACATCCGCGCCCAGATCAGGGCGGCGCGGGAATCCGGGACGGACGGGTACCTGTTCTGGAACCCGAGCTGCGACTACACCGCCCTGTACCGCGCGCTCGCGGACTAGTTCTTTATCCCTCCCTCTCTTTCCGGTACCATCGTCGGCAAGGAGGGACGATGCGGCCGATCGAGGAGTGGATACGCGGGAATTTCAGGGTCGAATGGGTCGATTCGGCAGCGCTCCGCTACGACGAGATGGAACACCAGGCTCCGCCCGATCTCGGCGGGGTGTATCGCCCGTACACCCCGGAGCGGATCGACGATTGGATCGATCTGTCGCTCGTCATGGCCTACCTCAGTGCTCTGGGGACGACCGGCCGGATCCTCGACATCGGGACCGGCGACGGCTGGCCGGCCCTCCCGCTCGCCCCGTACGTGGAGCAGGTGATCGGGATCGATCGGTCGAGGAAGCGGATCGAGACGGCGGAGGCGAACCGGGCCCGGCTCGGGATCGAAAACGCAACTTTTCGCGTCGCCTCCGGCGACGATCTCCCGTTCCCGGACAAAAGCTTCGCCGGGGTCGTCGCCGGCACGGCGATCGAGCAGATCCCCGATCCCGCCGCCTGCCTGCGCGAGGCGTATCGCGTGCTGGAACCCGGCGGCACGCTCGTCGCCACGGTGGAGCATCTGGACGGGGAACTCGCCGGTCCGTACGCGGAGGAAGTGGAGCTGTTCCCCGTAGGGGATCGGTTCCTCTATCGCTACGCGGTGAAGGAGCGCCGCCCACCGCGGGAGGCGGAGTACCTGATCGCGTTCGACTCCAGCCCGGAGATGGCAGAGATCGCTGCAAACTTTCCGCGCCGGCCCGGGTTCACCCGAAGGGAGGGAGAGCCGGGGATGCAGCCGCTTGCCGGGACGATCGCGGAGACGTTCGGTCTGCCGTTCCTGGAGCGATTCCGCGGTGCAGTCGCGGCAGTGCGCGGGTTCGAGCTGCGCCACTTCACCGCGGGATCCCTGCGGGAAGCACTCGCCGCCGCCGGGTTCGCTCGGGTCAAGATCCGCGGACCGATCACCCGGATCGCATCCCGGTTCTTCATCGCGCTCCACGAGGAGGGGCTGCTTGCCATGCTCGCCCCGAGGTTCGCTAAGATATGCCGCGCCCTGGCGCAGGCGTGGGATGAGGTCCCGCCGGAAGGGGGTTCACTTTTGTTCGTACAGGCGAGAAAGGAGACGACATGATCGATGTCCGCGACAGTGCGCGGTTCGTGATGGAGAACGCGGATCACGTGACCATCGACAAGAGCGCGATCCCGGGGCTGGCGGACCAGCTCCTTCCCATTCCGGTCCCGGACTGGGACTGTGTGCATCACTACTGCGACGGGACGGCCCGCACCGTTGCCTACCTGCTGGTGGTCGACGCGCTCAACTTCTGCTTCTTCCCCGAGCCGCGGTGGAAGGTGGTCGTGGACGGGGAACGGCTGAGCGGGTACTTCGCCCTCACCGCGGTCCTGCGGGAGGCGCTCCTCGCTGGCCGGCCGATCGACGACTTCGGGTATCTCGCGCGGATACCCGACGACGAGGCCCGGGAGATCCTGCACGGCCGGGTCAAGATCGGTGAGATCCCGCTGTTCGACGAGAGGGTCGCGATCCTGCACGAGATCGGGCAGCGGATGACCGAGCTCTACTCCGGTCGGCCGGAACAACTGATCGCGGCCGCGGACAGAAGCGCGCTCCGGCTGGTCGAGCTCGTGCTGGAGGCGTTCCCCTCGTTCCGCGACGAGGCGAGCTACAAGGGAGAACGGGTCGCGTTCTACAAGCGGGCGCAGATCCTCGCCGGCGACCTGTACGCGTGCTTCTCCGGAAGATCGTACGGCGAGTTCCACGACATCGCCCGGCTGACCGCGTTCGCCGACTACAAGCTCCCCCAGCTCCTGCGCGCCGCCGGGGTGATGCGCTACAGTGAGGATCTGGCAGCGAGGGTCGACAACGAGGAATGGATCGAGGCCGGGGCGCCCGAGGAGGTCGAGATCCGCGCCGCGACGATCGTCTCCGTCGAGCTGCTGTGGGACGCCCTCGCCCGCAAGGGGAGGCCGCTCCTCTCCCTCGAGCTCGACTGGCTCCTGTGGCATGCCTCCCAAAACCGGGAGATGGCCCCGCATCACCGCACCCTCACCACCTTCTACTGATATGTACGAGCTGCTCCATCAGGAAGCGAACTCGCGTGCCCGAACCGGGATCATCCATACCGCGCACGGTGACGTCCTCACCCCGGCGTTCGTCGCGGTGGCGACGCGGGCGAGCGTGAAGGCGGTCGAGCCGGCGGCGATCGAGGAGATCGGCGTGCAGATCGTGATCTCAAACTCCTACCACCTCCACCTGCGTCCGGGGGAGGAGACGATCGCTGGGCTCGGCGGACTGCACGGGTTCTCCGGCTGGAAC
>JAGGSO010000094.1 GCA_021159055.1 Candidatus Bipolaricaulota bacterium
GGGTCGGGGATGGGTACATGGGGAGGCCCGGGGAAGGAACCAGGCTAACTTCGAAACGAGCATGGGCCACAGCCAGCGGGCGGTACGACTCGTCGTTCCGGCCCACAATCGGTACTCTCCATATCCGATCAAGATCAGCCCGACCAGCTTTCCCACCCCGATGATCATCTCCCACCAGAGCATCTCGCTCATCCCTCCACCTCCTCCCACAGCCTTCCGGCGAGGAACACGAGGAGCATCGTGAGCAGAATGGCCCCCACGATGTCGCCGGAGTGAACGATCCTTGGAACCGGGATTGATCCTTCCATCCCAAACTCCCGCATTGCGGCCGTCACTCCGGCGGTGAAGTGCCAGGCTGGAAGGTGATGATCGAGCGCGTTCACTCCGGAGTAGATGAGTGATGTCGGCGTCCCGACGAACATCGCAACCGCGGCCAGCCACCCCAACCGCGACAGGCGGAAGGCACTCACAAACATGACGAGGAGGAGGACCCACGCCAGACTGGGGAGGACGAATACGATCGCGATAAACGACGGATAAGCAAGCGCCAGTTGGAGAACATCGGCTGTCCCTAAATGGGCACCGAGTCGTCCGAATGCCCACCATTCGATGATTCCCAAGCCGATCAGGTACGCCCAACCCACCCCGACTGGAAGCGCAAGGCGGGTGACGATATGGACCCAGCCGCGCACCGGGGAGAGAATGAGGACTCGGTTCTCTCCGCGTTTCATCTCTTGGTGCAAGCGGCCGGCCATGAACGCGAGAATGATCATTCCGACGATCCCCGCGGCAACCAGGACGAGGGTTCGCAGGATGAATCGATCCTCCGGCTGACCGGTCTGAATGGAGATCACGACCGTCGTCCAACCGCCAAGTGAGGCGATTAGCCCTACCGCCCATCCCCATGCGCTTCTCCATTCCCGCCACAATAGCGTCTTGAAACCGTTCATCCCAGTACCTCCAAAAACGTTGCCCGCACGCTCTTCCCCTGTGCGCGCAGGTCCTCGGCGCGGGCGTCGAGGACAAGCTCACCCCGGTCGAGGAATACGACGCGATCGAACAGACCCTCGGACTCGGCAACTGCATGCGTGGCCACGATGACCGCGGCGTCCGTTCGCCACTCAGCCACAAGGGAGCGGATGATCCGCTCTCGCGACACGAGATCGATTCCACCGAGTGGCTCGTCGAACAGGTAGAGCAGTGCATCCCGTGCGAGAGACATCGCGAGCCGCAGCCGCATCCTCTCCCCCTTGGACATCGCCCCCGCCTTAACTCCCGGCACCCGCAATTGGTCGAGGAGATCACGGTAACGCGCCGGGCGAAAGTCGGGATAAAGTCCGGACATCAGCCGCTCCGCATCGCGCGGGTTCATCCACCGGTATAGGGCGTCCGTCTCCCCAAGGAATGCGATCCGCGCCCGATTGTGCCGGGGCGGGGCCCCGAGCACAGACACCTCACCGGAGGTGGGGACGAGGAGCCCGGCAAGGAGCTTGAGGACGGTTGTCTTTCCACTTCCGTTCACTCCCAGAAGACCGACCACCTCTCCTGCTGGAAGCGTGAGATTCAAATTACGTACCCCATAGTTTCGCCCGTAAAGCTTCGTCACATTACGCATCGCTGCGATCATCGAACACCTCCTGCACTGCCCGTACCGCCTCGGCGCGGCCTACCCCAAGAGCGCGTGCCTCCTGTGCGTACCGCCGCGCCGCCGCGGACAGTAGCTCGTGCCGGGACGCGGCCGGCGTCACATCGCTCCGGATGAACGTCCCCAGCCCGCGTTTGGTCTCCACCAGTCCTTCCCGTTCCAGCTGCGAATAGGCATGGACGATTGTGTTCGGGTTCACCCGCAACTGCTGCGCCAAGGCCCGCGCCGAAGGGAGTCGATCCCCGGGGTTGAGATCACCGCGTGCGATGGCCTGCTGCACATGGCGCACGATCTGCCGGTAGATCGGCCCAAGATCCATGTCCAGTTTCCAGTCTTGCGTCATAGTGTACTAGTCTAATAGTACACTATGACTTCGTCAAGTTAGCGCCATTTGCCAGTCGAACAAGGATGCCTGCGGCGATCTGACTCGACAAGGAAAAGCAGCGAGGGGGTGATCCTCATGTTGAAGTTTCACATGGGTATCGGAAGACACCGTCGCACACAAGGTACGCCGTTACAGTAGTGGCGGGGCTTGTCCCCGCCATCATCGGAACCGCTATCGGAATGTCGCAGACAAGCTGCGACGCCACAAAATGGCGGAGACGGCGTACATAAGGTACGACGTTACAGCGGCGGGTCCTGTCCCCGCCGGATATCATCCGTCACGGAGCTCATGCAATCCGGACAAACCCCGAACCGAGTCACCTGCGGCGAATTTTCGTTTTTCCTCCCCGTGGCCCGCTAACTGACCTGTAGATCATCAACGCCGCCGGGACCGGATTCAATGGATCGGTTCCCCGATTGGGAACCGGAGGGAGCTAATCGAGGAGGGAGCGGTGCGGACGATGTATATTCCGAATGGGAACTGCATCCACGCTATCAAAGCATGTTACCACACGAATCGAGCGAGAACAGTCAGAACTCGGCCTGCTCGAACGCCATCTCCTGCCCCTTCTTTTAACCTATTTTAGCAATTACCTATCGACAAAATCCCTAATAAGCTCTTTTCTGATCAGAGTCAGGTGGTATAATGGAAAGAAACGGACGCATAAGGAGGGCGCTGTGATGCACAAGAGTCTCGGAATCACCCTATTCCTCACCGCCGTCCTCGGCCTCTCCCTTCTCTCACTTGCGCAGGCCCCGGCGGAATCGATCCTGAAGAATGCTCCCACCACGGATGACTATCCCGGGATGGAGGGCGTTTGCATGCTGGATGAAGGGATAGTCACCTCTGTTCCCCATGGGACGAGCACCTATGTCGTGCACCAACGTCTATGCCTGCTAACTCACGAAGGGATTAAGGACTACGGCGAGGTGCAGATACCATACGACAGCGAAACGGAGAAGATCCACCTCGATTATGCGCGTACGATCACTCCGGACGGCCGCGAGGTGATCCCCAACGAGTCAGCGATCCACGAGGTGACCCTGCCTGCGGCACAGGATGCGCCGATGTATTCGAGCATCAAGCTGTACACGATCTCCATGCCAGCGCTCGAGCCGGGAGCGATTATCGATTATCAGGTTACAATCAAAGACACGCAAACTTACTCCGAGGAGGAAGAGTCAGATTTCTCTGGGATGTGGTGTTTTGCATGGGGCCTCCCGGTGCAGACCTCGTGCTACGTGGTTCATGTTCCGAAAGAGCTTCCAATTCGCTGGCAGGTGAAGGGGGTCGACCTTGCACCTACGGTGCAGACGGATTCGGATACTGTCACCTACACGTTCCTGCGGAACGACGTCCCGGCGATTGGGTATGAGCCATACATGCCTGATCTCGATGCCCTGTCCCCCCTTGCCGTTGTCACCAGCTTCGCTGATTGGAATGAAGTGGCGGCCTGGTACAACGACCTCGCCGCCGATCGGGTGCAGACTGACTCCGACATCGTGGCCAAGGTGAATGAGCTGACCGCGGGAGTTCAGACCCCGTCTGACAAGATCAGCGCGATCTACGACTTCGTCGCCCGCAAGGTGCGCTACGTGGCGATCGAGTTCGGGCTCGGTGGGTACCAACCCCATCCGGCACCGAAGACGTTTGCCAACCGGTACGGTGACTGCAAGGACCAAGCGACCCTTCTCATCACGATGCTGCGAACGGCCGGGTTCGAGGCTTATCCCGTTCTCCTGCGGGTGGGATCCGGCGTCGACGTGGACTTTGATCTTCCTCCCGCGGTGCAGATGTTCAATCACGTCATTGTCGCGGTGCGTCAGGGGGATGGTTGGCTCTTCCTCGACCCGACTTACGATCTCGCCACATCCTCCTATCTCCCTCAGAACGACCAGGCCCATCACGGCCTTCTCGTGCTGGGGCACGAGGACCAGCCGGGGTTGATCGTGACGACGGATCCGTTCGTTCCGGAGAAGACCTACGTCAAGAGCGAGACCCATGCCACCATCTCTCCGGACGGCGATCTCGAGGCGACGGCGAAGATCGAAACCGGAGGGGATGATGACCTGTGGTATCGCAGCATCCTCATCGACCGCCGCCCGGACGAGCGGAAGGACCTGTTCGGGCAGATCCTGAGCGCGGTCATCCCGCGGGCGCAGCTAACCGAGTTTGACTATTCCGATCTCGACGATACCCATACTGCGGTGACGATTACCGAGGGCTTCAAGAAGGATCGCTTCGTGCAGAAGGCGGGAGGGATGTTCCTCTTCCCGGCTCCCTACCCGGCCCAGATCCCGTTCCCATCCCTCTACTCCGATGAGGTGGGCCAGGACAGCCGTACTTACCCGCTTATGATCTCTCCGGAACGGATTGAAACGCGAACTTGGATCACGATTCCCGCTGGAATGACCGTTCAGCTCCCCGAAGACACCGAGGTGACGAACGAAATCGCGAGCTTCAGTGCCCACTACTCGGTCACCGACGGCAAGATCCTCGCCATCCGGGTCCTTCAAGTGAACACGAACGAAGTGAGCCCGGAGAAGTACTCTCTCTACAAGCAGGTGATCGATGCGATGCTCGAGGACGCGAACGCGATGATCGTGGCCCGACCGGCCGGCTGAGGTAAGGGCGATAAATCGTGGAGGTGAATGGCGTGAAAAAGCCGATCATGTTCGGTCTGGTCACCATGATGGTAGGATATCTTTGTCTCACGGTTGTAGCCCAGGCGCCGGCCTCTGACCTTCTGGCCGCAGCGCAAGCGGCGGCACAACGGTATCCCAACGCTAAGGCGGTGTACCTAACAAATGATGAAACGATCGTGATCTCCCCGAACGGGACCGTTAGCGATACGATCCACCGCACCGTTTTGGTACAAGCGTGGGACAGAGAGGCCGCGGAGCGTTACGGCTGCCAACCTTCCTGGACGCCCAGTGTTCAGTGCGTCCCTCCGTTACAAGCGGTCGAGTTCGGCTACGCCCGCGTTATTTCCCCCGATGGTAAAGTGACGAACCTAGGGGAGGACGATCTGATCGGGATCAACTTTTTTGACTTATCCGCGCTGAACCCCAATGCATCTGGATCGTCATCGGAGTCAAAGGCGGTAGCGGCGGCACGGCCGATCGTGATCTATTTCCTCGATCTGCCTGAGCCGCAAGCCGGAGAGGTGATCGACTGGCAGTTGACGGTGACCGGTAAGTACCCACGCTTGCCAGGTGCATTTGCCAAGGTGATGTACCTGTTGGTGGACGAGAACCCAGTCGTGCAATCGCAATACAAAGTAGAGGCCCCGCGTGGAATGCTGCTTCGATGGGCGGTGGCGCGGACGGATCTGCGGCCCGAAATTCAGACCGGGAGTGACACGATAACGTACACGTTCCGAGCGCATGATATCGTACCGGATGGCCAGTTGGGGACGTCCACGGTATTCGCGGTCTCACCTGTGATCTACGTATCCACCATCAAGAGTTGGGACGCCGTAGCCGCTGCTTATGCGAAGGCATTCGCCGATGCAGTCCAACCGACTCCATTGGTTGCCCGCACGGCAGCCGGGGTTACTGCGCACGATTCCTCGGATGAGGCGAAGATCGAGCACCTCTGCCGATTCGTGCAGGATCGTATTGCGTATTTCCCGGCTCCCCACCTCAATCCATTTTCAGCGCTGAGTACCCTCATCTCCAACCAAGGGGATTGCAAGGATCAAGCCGCGTTGTTGATCGCCCTTCTCAAGGCGGTAGGGATCGCCGCTTACCCCGTACTTTTGAACGCGGATACCGGCGGGGACGTCGATTTCTGCCTACCCCCCACTCCGGGTCAGTTCAACCATGTGATTGTGGCGGTGCCGAGGTCGGGGGGCGGATGGTGGTTCCTGGATCCGAGCAGAGGTACTGGGCTTCAGCATCTGCCGGCGCAAGATGCGGGCAAACATGCGATGCTCATCATCGGTGAACCAAAGCACCTGTGGGTAGAAGTCGTTACCCCGGTGAGCACCTCGTAGGTCACTGCGGTTACGGGAAACAAAAGAAAGTCCGCCCCGGCCTTTCCGGCCGGGGCGTTGTTTGCTTATTCGCCGTTCTGCTTGCGGATCACGAGCGCGTCGGACATCGCCGCGGCGTCGACCACGACGCGGTCGCCCTCCTTGATCTCGCCGTTTACGATCTTCATTGCAAGCGGGTTCTCCACCAGGCGCTTCAACGCCCGCTCGAGCGGCCGCGCGCCGTAGTGCGGGTCGTACCCCTTCTTGGCAATCACCTTCTTCGCCTCATCGGTGAGGGTGAGGGTGATCCCCTGCTCGGTGAGCCGTTCGTTCAGCGCCCGCACCTTGAGGTCGACGATCTGCTTGATCGCCTCCTCGGAGAGCTGGTGGAAGATGATGATCTCGTCGATCCGGTTGAGGAACTCCGGCCGGAACGTGCGGCGCAGCTCCTCGTGGATCTTGTCCCTAATCTGCTCTTCGCTTGCACCCTCGGTGAAGTGCTCGCTTCCCACGTTCGAGGTCATGATGATGATCGTGTGGCGGAAGTCGACCGTGCGCCCGTGCCCGTCGGTGAGCCGCCCCTCATCCAGCAGTTGCAGGAGCAGGTTCATCACCTGCGGGTGCGCCTTCTCCACCTCGTCGAACAGGATCACCTGGTACGGCCGCCGCCTGACCGCCTCGGTGAGCTGGCCCCCTTCCTCGTAGCCGACGTATCCCGGCGGGGAGCCGATCAGCCGCGCCACGGCGTGGCGCTCCATGTACTCGGACATGTCGATCCTAAGAAGCGCAGAATCGCTTCCGAACAGGAACTCGGCGAGCGCCTTGGCGAGCTCGGTCTTCCCCACCCCGGTCGGTCCGAGGAACAGGAATGTACCGATCGGGCGGCGCGGGTCGGAGAGCCCGGCGCGGGAGTGGCGCACCGCCTCGGCGATCGCCTTGACTCCCTCCTCCTGGTCGATCACCCGGGTGTGGAGGAGCTCCTCCATCTTTGCTAACCGCTCCCGCTCCTCTGCGAGCATCCGCTCTGCCGGAATCCCGGTCCACTGGGAGACGACCGCGGCGATGTGCCCCTCGGTCACGGTGTCGCCCGACTTGTCGACCCGAATCCGGCTCGCCGCCTCGTCGATCAGGTCGATCGCCTTGTCCGGGAGGAACCGGTCGGAGATGTAGCGCTCGGACAGCTTCGCCGCCGCCTCGATCGCGGCGTCGGTGATCTTCACCCGGTGGTGCTGCTCGAGCCGCTCGCGCAGCCCCTTCAGGATCTCGATCGTCTCCTCGATCGACGGCTCGGGGACGAACACGCGCTGGAGCCTGCGCTCGAGCGCCTTGTCCTTCTCGATGTGCTCGCGGTACTCGTCGAGGGTCGTCGCTCCGATCAGCTGGAGCTTCCCGCGGGCGAGCGGTTCCTTGAGCATGTTGGAGGCATCGATCGCCCCTTCCGCCGCCCCGGCGCCGACGATGGTGTGGATCTCGTCGATGAACACGATCGTCTTTCCGGCCGAGGCCTCGATCTCCTTGATCACCGCCTTCAGCCGGTCCTCGAACTCACCGCGGAACTTGGACCCGGCGACCATCGCCGCGATGTCGAGTGCGATGATCTCCCGATCCTTCAGGTTGTCCGGGACGTCCCCGGCGACGATCTTCTGAGCGAGCCCCTCCACGATCGCGGTCTTCCCCACCCCCGGCTCTCCGATCAGGACCGGGTTGTTCTTGCGGCGGCGGGAGAGGATCTGCTCCACCCGACGGATCTCGTCCTCACGGCCGATCACCGGGTCGAGCTCGCCCCTTTTTGCCATCTCGGTCAGGTTGGTCGAGTACTTCTTCAGCACCTGATAGCGGTCCTCCGGGGTGCGGTCGGTCACCCGCTGCTCGCCGCGCACGTTGCGCAGCGCGGCGTACACCGCCTCCGGGGTGATCCCGTGACGGTCGAGGACCCGCTTCAGGGTCGGATCGACGGTGCGGGCGATGGAAAGAAGGATGTGATCGACCCCGATGAACTCGTCCTTCAGCCGCTCGGCCTCCATCTGGGCTCCGTTCACCACCGTGTCCAGGCGCGGGGTGATGTAGATCTGGGTTCCCACCGGCCCGGAGACCGTCGGCTTATCACGCAACAGGAGATCAAGGTCCTTGGCCAGTCCGGCCAGGTTCACCCCCATCTCCTGCAGGATGTCGCGACCGATCCCCTCCTTCGTCGCCAGCACATAAAAAATGTGCTCCACGTCGAGCTGGTTGTGCTTGTAGCGCGTCAGGAGGTCCTGCGCCTCGTGGAACAGCTCCTGCGCCCCCTCGGTCAATTTATCGAATCGAATCATCCCTATCACCTCAAATTAGCAGTCTCATATCTTGACTGCTAATTATACGGACGAGGGGAGCTTTGTCAACCCCGATCGACCCAAAAGACGCATGAGAAATGAAGCGATGCTGTATGAGTGGTGGATCAGGAGGTGGATGAGCCAGCGGCTAGTTGAACCGCGCCGGACCGCGCAAGCCGTTCAGAAACTCACGCCCGGATACCTTCGGTCGCCCCTCCCGTTGCACTTCGAGAAGCTCGAGGAGCTCGTCCCCGGTCGCAACAAGGAGGCGTCCTGTCTTGCGCAGAACGACCTCGCCCGGCGCATGCCCTCCGCTCCCGAGTCCGGTGAGGCGGCTGCGGTGGACTTTAACCCGCTGCCCGTCGCGGTGGGTGAACGCCCCGGGCCAGGGGTTCGTCCCCCGGATCAGGTTGTGGACCTCCTGCGCGGGCCGGGACCAGTCGATCGCCCCATCGTCCCGGGAGAGGCAGGGGGCATACGTGGCCTGAGAGTCGTCCTGAGGGATGGGAGTGAGGCTTCCGTCCTCCAACCCGGCCAAGGTCTCCAGAATCACCTCGGCCCCGATCAGGCCGAGGCGGGAGTGGAGCTCGCCCGCGGTCTCGTCCGGCCCGATCTCGGTCCGTTGCTGCAACAGGATCGGGCCGGTATCCATCCCGGCATCGATCAGGAAGGTGGTGATCCCGGTCTCGTGCTCTCCCCGGATGATCGCCCAGTTGATCGGGGCGGCACCGCGATAGCGGGGAAGGAGCGAGGCGTGAATGTTGACCGTGCCGAGGGGAGGGATTCCAATGAGCTCGGGCTTCAGGAGCTGGCCATAGGCGGCAACCACGATCGCGTCCGGCTTGGCGGCCCTGATCCGGTTGAGCGCGTCCACCGCGTTCACCCGCGGAGGCTGGAAGACCGGGAGCCCGAGCTCCTCCCCCACCCGCTTTACCGGCGGCGGGGTGAGGACAGCGTGTCTTCCCACCGGGCGGTCGGGCTGGGTGACGACAAGGGAGATTTCATGGGTACGAGCGAGCGAGATGAGGGCGGGGATGGCGAAGTCGGCCGTCCCGAGAAAGACGATCCTCACCGAACCTTCTCCCGCTGGAGGCGGGCGTACTCCTTGAGCAGGAACCGCCGCTTGGCCGGGGTGAGGTGATCGATGAACAGAACCCCGTTCAAGTGGTCGATCTCGTGCTGGATCGCCCGCGCCATCAGCCCCTCGCCCTCGAGGGTGATCTCCTGCTCGTCCAGGGTGTAGCCGCGCACCACGGCATGGGTCCTCCGGCTGACCGGAGCGTCGATCCCGGGAACGCTCAGGCAGCCCTCGGTCGCCTCCTCCTCTTCCTCCGCGAGCTCGACGATCTCCGGGTTGATCAGGACATGAAACTCACCGTCGATATCAAGGGCGATGATCCGCTCCGATATACCGATCTGCGGCGCTGCGAGCCCGACCCCATTCGCGCGCATCATCGCCTCTGCCATCGCCGTGGCGATCCGCTTGATCCGCGAGTCGATATTCGCCACCTCAGCCGCCCTCCGGCGCAGGACCGGATCGCCGTAGGTGACAATCTGTGTGGAAATCTCCTTGTCCGCCATAGCCCTTGATTATAAAGTAGAGGACATGACCCAACAAATCGACGCGGAGCTGCGGGCGACGGTGGAGAAGGTCCTCGCGCTGGAGCAGAGGCGTGGTTACCGGGACGACGCGGTGATCGGCGGGCTGGAAGAGTTCGTCCGCCGCAACCTTCCAGAAGCGGCGCACCCGATTGTCGCCGGTTACCGATCCGCTCCCCACTTTGCACGCGTGCGGACGGTGGAGCAGCTCCTCTCTTACCTACGGGGCGGGCCCCCGCCCACTCCCTCTCCGGACGCTCTCCTCCGCCCTGTCGCCGACGCAGTCGGGGTAGGGACAAAGCGGGCGAAGACGTTGGAACGGCTTGGGATCAAGACGATCGAAGATCTTCTCCTCTACCTCCCCCGCCGCCTCGAGGACCGGCGGGAGTTCAAGCGGATCGGGGAGTTGCGCGCCGGAGAGACGGTGTGCGTGCAGGGGAAGGTCGCTCGCGTCACCCTGATCAGGGTGAACCCCCGCATGCGGG
>JAGGSO010000095.1 GCA_021159055.1 Candidatus Bipolaricaulota bacterium
ATAAGCACCAAATAAGCATTTTCGCACTTGTATAATTTATCAAAAAATAAAAAATAAAAAAGTTAAAAAAAGAAGGTAAGAGGTATGTGGTGGGGGAAGCAGGTTCGCACTTGGTTTTACAAAACCGATGCGAAGATTTGCTCCCCCACCTCTATCTCTCCCTACTTTGAACAAAATCCAGGGCTAAAAGCTCGTATCCACAAGTATAAAGCCTGGGAGAGATTATCTCTTACCCAATAAATAAAAGGAGGTGAAACTTTGAGACAATACAAACTAATTGTAGGTTTAGACATCTCTTTAGATTCTTTTTTAGCTTTTTTAATCTCCTCTGATGAAAACTTTACTGCAGGTCCTAAAAAATTCAAGAGATCTGAGGATGGCATTGCTCAACTGCTATTGTGGATCTATAAATTAGGCTTTAATCCAAATGAAGTAAAAGTTGTAATGGAAGCAACGAATAATTTTTGGGAAATCATAGCTGTAAAATTAGATAAAGCAGGAATAGGAGCAATAAGTATAGTTAATCCAAAAATTATAAAAGATTTTTCAAAAAGTTTAAGAAAAAAGGCTAAAACAGATAATATAGATGCTGAGGTGGTTGCTCTTTATGGAGTAAGAATGAAACCAGAGAATACAGATTTGAAAAAGAGTAAAAAGTTTGGAGAATTAAGGTATTTGATAAGGACAAGGGAATTTTGGATAAAAGAAAAAGTTAGACTTGAAAATTATGTGCGAAATTTAAAGAGGTCCGTATTTGCAAGTAAAAAGGAAACTGAATGGATAGAAAAAGAAATAAAGCGAATAATAGAGCATATAAAGGAAATAGAAAAAGAAATAGAAAAATTGGTTGAAGAGGCAGTTGTCAAGAGAATTGTGTCTGGAATTTTAAATGAAACATTTGTTTCAATTCATAAGAACAATGTCTTACCCCTGGTAAAGGCTTTCTCCAATTTCTATCCCTCATATTTTCATATACCACATAAATGCTCACCTCTGCTGTCTTCACACTTTGAAAATATCCACCACTTCTCATTCTTGCTACCTCCAATTTACTATGAAAATTCTCTACTATGTTCGTAGTATATATATGCTTTCTTACACCCTCTGGATACCTCAAAAATACTAAATACTTTTCTCCTTTCTCTAAAAGATATTTCATATATCCTGGATACTTCTTTATAAATTTTTCACACTTTTCCTTAAACTTTTCTAAAGCTTCCTCAAAATTATTGCAATATTTTAAACTTTTTAAAAATTTATTAAACTCCTGAGCATCTTTTCTTGCCATATTTTTAAATAGATTGCGTTGGAGATGAACATAGCAAAGCTGATGATCTGTTTGTGGAAAGAGAGTTTTTATTGCTTCATCGAGCCCTGGGAAATCGTCAGAAACTATAATCATTATTCTTTTTAAGCCTCTGTTTATAAGATCATTAAAAATTTGCAGCCAATCTCCTTTATTTTCGTGTCCCCACAAGCAGTAATAACCAAAGAGGTTTTTATTTCCATCGAGATCAATTCCAATAACCGTGTATATAGTAGCATTTCTGACTCTTTGAAGTTTTTCATCTTTAATTTGGCAACGGTAGGCATCAATAAAGATAGCAAATACATTTTGAGGGAGATCTTTATTTTTAAGTTCTAAGGCTTTTTGATAGAGATGATTTTTAAACTTATCAATTTCTTCAGGGGAGTAAGGGAGATTAATTTTGTGGAGAAGAGATTTAATTTGATTAGGGGAATAGGAATTGAAGACGAGATTAAGGAGAAATTCGTTGAATTTAGGATCAGCTTTTTTCCATTTATCAGGTAAGATAGATGGACGGAAAAGACATTCTCTATCTCGTGGTATGTTTAGATTAAGTAGACCGAAAAGGCAAGCTAATTCTCTTTCGTAAAAACCATTAGCTTTGTTTTTAGGATTTTGTTCTTTTTGTTGTTTAAGGAATAGTTCTCTTTGTTTAAGCATAAGAAGATTGAGAAGTTGTTCAGCGATGAAGGTTAAAGCCTCATAAGAAGTAGAATTTTGAGCTTCTCTGACAAGTTTTTCAATTTCAGCATTTAAATCAATCTCTTTTACTTCCATTTCTTTAACCTCCTCCTTACTTTCTTATTTCTCTATACTATCATAAATCAGACACAATTTAAGTAATACTTCCATACTGATAGAAACAGGGATGTTTGAGGGGTTTAAGAAAGGGAAGGAAGTAGTAAGTTATGCAGGAATAGTTCCAAGAGTATATGAAAGCGGGATTAGGAAGGGTGATAGAGGAATAACGAGAGAAGGGAATAAAAGGCTTAGAAATGCGGCGTATTTTGCAGCGGTTGCAAGTTTAAGGAGTAGTTGTGAGGTATTTAGAAAATTTTATGAAAGACTTGTAAGCAGAGGGAAAGCAAAAAAAGTAGCATTAGTAGCGTTGGCTGGTAAAATACTAAGAATAGCTTTTGCCCTCGTGAAAAAAGAAGAAATTTTTAATGACCAAAAATTACGACTAACTAATTCAGGAGCTTGACAAAAACTACAAAATCTTCGTA
>JAGGSO010000096.1 GCA_021159055.1 Candidatus Bipolaricaulota bacterium
AAGTAGATCTCCGCCGACGTCGCGAACGCGGCCAGGGCAAAGAGCGCCACCAACAACAATACAATGACACTTCCTACGATGTATCGCTTCTTCAAGGTTGTACCTCCTTCACGTAACAGTCATACGCCAAATATACAGATACCAGCTTAACGCGTCAATGACCACTTCAATCGGCCTTAGTTCCCACCAGATAGGGACATATGAGGTTACGAGAACGATCTGAGTTGCGCAGCGATCGTGCTTGCGATGAACTTTGCATCTTTATCCGTAATATCGAGCCACTGCACGTTCCGTTCGCGGCGGAACCATGCAAGCTGGCGCCGGGCGAGGGACCAGGTATTCCTCACGATCCGGGCCCGTAGCTCATCGTATGACAGTTCGCCGTTTAAATAGGCGAAGGTCTCCCGCACCCCGATCGTCCGGTATGCCTGGTGACGCGGAGTCAGCCCTCGCTCACGCAGTCTTCGGACTTCATCGATCAGCCCTTCCCCCAGCATCCGGTCGACGCGGGCGGTGATCGCTCCCCGATGCTGCTCCCGCTCCATGCGCAGCCCGAAGACCGTAAAATCGAACGGGAGCGGCTCGGCCTCCTGCTGCAGGGCGCTGATCGGCCTCCCGGTCGCCGCGTACACCTCGAGGGCGCGGACGATCCGCAACCGGTCATTGGGGTGGATGCGCGCAGCGGCGGCGGGGTCGACCCTTTCCAGTTCAGCATAGAGCTCGGACAGGGGGCGGGCGTGAAGTCGGGCACGGAACTCGGGGTCAGCGGATGGCCCGGTGAATATCCCGCGCAGGATTGCCCCAAGGTAGAGCGTCCCGCCACCGGCGATGATCGGGACGCGCCCGCGCTCGGTGATCTCCGGGACAAGGCGGGAGACGTCCTCTCTAAACGCCATCGCGTCATAGCTGCCGGTTATCTCGATGATATCGATCAGGTGATGCGGGACCCGCTCCCGCACCTGCACGGAGGGCTTGTCGGCCACGATGTCGAGCCCGCGGAAGAAGGCACGCGAGTCGGCGGAGATCACCTCCCCACCGATCCGCAGCGCCAACTCGACCGCAACCGCGCTCTTCCCCACCCCGGTCGGACCGAGGATCACGACAACGCGCACTCAGTCCTCCCCGAGGAGGAGTTCCCTGATCTTCTTCAGCTCGGCCTGGCGCGACGGATGCTTCAGCTTCTCGATCGCCTTGATCTCGATCTGGCGGATCCGCTCCCGAGTGATGTTGAACTTGAGGGCGACGTCCTTCAGAGTGCGGGGATGGCCGTCCTCGAGCCCGTAGCGCAGCTGGAGGATCTCCCGCTCGCGCTCGTCGAGCTGATCCAACGCCCGGTTCAGCTGCTCGCGCAGGAACATCCGGAATGTCTCCTTCGTCGGGGAGGGAGAGTGAGGATCCTCGATGAAATCGCCGAGGGTGTCGTCCTCATCATCCCCGATCGGCCGCTCGAGCGAGGCAGTATATTGGGAGACGTTCTCCACCTTCTTTATCTTGTCGATCGACATCCCGGTGATCTCGGACAGGTCCTCCAACGTGGGAGCGGCCCCGTGTTTCTGGATGTACTCGCGCTTGATCCGATTGAGCTCCCGCACCGTTTCGATCATGTGCACCGGAACGCGGATCGTACGGGACTGATCGGCGATCGCGCGCGTGATCGCCTGCCTGATCCACCAGGTAGCGTAGGTTGAAAACTTGTATCCCCGCTTGTAGTCGAACTTCTCCACCGCGCGCATCAGCCCCATGTTCCCTTCCTGAATCAGGTCGAGAAACGACAGCCCGCGGTTCATGTACCGCTTGGCGATGGAGACCACAAGGCGGAGGTTGGAGACGATCAGCCGTTCTCGCGCTTCCTTCCCCTTGCGCACCAGCTCTTCCAGTTCTCTTCGCTCCTCCGGGGTAATCACGTCGATCCCCCGCTCGGCGGAGAGACGCGCGTTCTCCAGTTTCTGCTCCGCTTCCTTCCCCGCTTCCATCGCCATCGCCAGTTCCACCTCGTCCTCCCTGGTCAGGAGGGGGACCTTTCCGATCTCGCGGAGATAGGTCTTGACAGGGTCCTCGCGGCGGGTGGTCTGCGTCCGGTCATCCCACTCTTCGATCACGTCCTCGTCCGACGCCTCTTCCTCGACCGCGGATTCTGCTTCGATCTCAGGGAGGATATCCGGCTCCACAACTTCGTCGGGAGTGAGTTCCTCAATCGGAGCGGCCGTCTCGGGGACTTCCTCCGGCTTCGGTTTATCGCCGGGAAGCTCTTCTTTCTTTGGCATCAGCCCTCCTTGCAATCTTCTCCATCACCAATGCGCGGTAGGCGCGCTGCAGCTCGTCAATCCTCTCCTTGTCCTGCGTTTTCCGCATCTCCACCCGCAGGGCGCGCAGCTTCTCTTCGATGACAGGAAGGCGCACGAGCCGCCTGAGGGCGTCGTTCAGCGCCTTGTTCACATCACTAAATACAACCGGGGCGATGACAAGTTTGCTCGCCAGCCGGACCGCTTCTTCATCCACCCGGGAGATCACCGCTGAAGTATCGATGGGATCACCGACCTCGGCGATCGCCTCCGCTAGGTCCCGGTGCAGACCAGAGAAGTCCTCCGGCCCGGCGAGGCGGCTCACCTCCTCCCATCGCGCCTCCCCACGCAGCAGGAGCCCGATGATCGTATCCTGTTCATTCCACACCGTCCCCTCCACCGCTTCTTCGCTCGCCTCCGGCCGGATCGTTCGTCCCCGCGCCAGCTCCCGCGCCACCGCGTCGGGGGGAAGGTCGAGGATCTCCCCAAGGAGGCGGGCGACCTCCTGGCGAAGGGGAAGGCTCGCCAATCCCTGGTAGAAGCCGCGTGCCTCCTCCAGCGCCTCTTCCTTACCCTTGAAGCTTTCGAGGTCGTAGCGATCGAGGAGGGACTGGAGGAAGAAGCGATGGAACGGGACCGCCCCCGCGACGACCTCCGCGACTCCCTCCTTCCCTTCCCGGCGGACGAACGAGTCGGGGTCGTCCCCCTCGGGAAGGGAAGCGACGCGCACGTCCAACCCGGCGTTGTGCAGGATCACCATCCCCCGTCCCGAGGCCGCTTGCCCGGCCGCGTCGCGGTCGTAAGCGATCACCACCTCAGCTGCAAACCGAGCGAGGAGCTCGGCCTGCCCCCGGGTGAGGGCTGTTCCCATGCTCCCGACGACGTTTTTCACCCCGGCGGAGTGGAGTGAGAGAACGTCGGTGTACCCCTCGACCAGAATCGCGGTGCGGCCGGCGGCGATCTCGTCTCGCGCCCAGGACAGGCCGTAGAGCTGCCTTCCCTTATCGAACAGCGGTGTCTGCGGCGAGTTCAGATATTTCGGCTCGCCGGAGAACGCCCTTCCTCCGAACGCGATCGGCCGGCCGGAGAGGTCGAAGATCGGGAATATGACCCGATCGCGGAACCGATCGTACGTCCTGCCCCCTTTCCCCTTGACGAGGAGCCCGAGCTCGATGAGGGGGGCCTCCCCGTACCGGCCCGCGAATCGCGCCTTCAGCCCGTCCCAGGTGTCTAACGCATACCCAAGCCCGAACCGATTCCACGCCGCTTCATCGTAGCCGCGGGAAACCAGGTAGTCGCGCGCCCGTTTCCCATGCCGGGGGTGGCGCAGGTTGGCGGCGAAGTACTCCGCTGCTTGCGCGTTTATCTGATACAGCTTATCCCGTTCGCCTTCTCCCTTGCGGGAGGAGAGTTTCACCCCGGCCTCGGCCGCGAGCCGGGCCAGGGCCTCGGGGAACGAAATCCGCTCGATCTTCATCAGGAAGGCGAACATATCCCCGCCGGCACCACAGCCGAAGCAGTGCCACAGTCCCTTCTCCGCGTCGACGTAGAACGAGGGGGTGTCGTCCTTGTGAAACGGACAGTGGCCCTTGTACCGCGAACCGGACTTCTGCAGGGTGAGATAGCGGGAGATGAGGGAGACGATGTCGATCCTGGCCTTGATCGCCTCCACGTCCGATCGATCAACCATCCACCATCCTCCCCTGCAGGAACGGATTTTTCCGCTGCTCGACCGATAGGCGGGTGCGGGGGCCATGACCGGGATAGACGACGAAATCGCGGCCCAGGGAGAGGATGCGCCTGAGGGAGCGGCGCATCTCGGACATCGACCCGCCGGGGAAATCCGTCCTGCCGATCGATCCGGCGAACAGGAGATCGCCGCTGAACATGATCCCATCTCCGATCAGGACGATGCTCCCCGGAGAATGGCCGGGGGTGTGAATGACGCGCAACCCTGCGATCTCGTCCCCATCGTCGATGTAGCGGTCGAATCCCGGATGCCCGGGATAGAACTCGTCCACGTATCTAAGGTCAGCACGGTGGATGAGGAGTTTCGCTCCCGCCTCCTTGAGCGCCCAGTCTCCGCCGACGTGGTCGAAATGGCCGTGCGTGTTGATGACTAAGTCGACATTCCTCCCAGCGAGGAACTCCCGCAGCCGGTCATCGTAGACAGCGGGATCGATGAGCACGGTAGTCCCATCGGTCTCAAGCAAATAGCAGTTGGTGGCGAGATCCCCGAGGATGACCTTCTCCACCCGCATCTTTCCCCCTCTACGCGCGCGCTACGGCAAGCACGAACACCGGCCCGTACCCACCAGCCTTGAGCGCACGGGCGCACTCCTCCACCGTCGCACCGGTAGTGAGAATATCATCAACGATGAGTACCGTTCCTTCCCCTGATCTTACCACGCTGAACGCGCCGCGCAAGTTCTTCCGTCTCTCCGCGGCGGTGAGCTCGGCCTGCGGGCGGGTTTGCCGCACCTTTGCAAGGAGGCGGACGACCGGGATCCCGATCCTCCGTCCGAGCCCATGGGCGAGGAGGGCTGCCTGGTTGAACCCACGCGCCCTCCGATCGGCACGGGACATCGGGACGTAGGTGATGAGATCGACATCCCCAAACGGGTTCTCCTGTTTTACGTACGCGGCGAGCGCGGCGGAGAGAAACCGGGCCACCGCCCGCTCGCGCTCGAACTTTAGGGCACGGATCAGATCCCCCCACCCCGACATGTACGGCCCGAGAGCGCGGGCAAGGGAGAAACCGCGGTCGCGCGTCCCGCAGGCGCGGCACAGGTCTAACGTCGGATCATCGAGTGGTTCTTGGCAGACCGTGCAGCGGGGCCCGTCCAGGCGCGGAAGCTGAGCAGCGCATTCGGAGCAGACCGAACTCAACTCCATCCCGGCCCGCCCGCACAGGATGCACCGGGGAGGGAAGAGGAGGGAGAGGAGCCCCTCCCCCCATCTTCCCGGAATGCTACGAGACGACGTGCTTCGCCACCCGGACGAGCTGGTTCGTGTACCCCCATTCGTTGTCATAGAAGGTGACGACCTTGAGCAGGCGGTCGTCCACGACCACGGTCAGGGTGAGGTCGACCACGCTCGCCCGCGTCTCGCCGATGATGTCGCTTGAGACGAGCGGATCGGTGCTCACCCCAAGAATGCCGTTGAGTTCTCCCTCAGCGTACTTGGTAAGGGCGGCGTTCACGGCATCGACCGTCACCGGGGTCTTCATCTCGGCGGTGATATCACTCACCGAGCCGGTCGGGACCGGGACACGGAACGCCATTCCGTTCATCTTCCCCACGAGTGAGGGGATGATCTTCGTCGTCGCCGTCGCCGCGCCGGTGGTGGTGGGGACGATGTTCGCCGCCGCCGCCCGCCCCCGCGTCGGTTTCTTGTGCGGGGAGTCGACAAGGCGCTGGTCCGCGGTGTAACCGTGTACCGTGGTGAGCCAGGCGTGCACGATCCCGAACTCCCGCTCCAGGATGTAGGCCACCGGGGCGAACGAGTTGGTGGTGCAGGAAGCAGCGGCGAGGATCGTGTCCTTGGCCGGGTCGTACTCCTTGTGGTTGACTCCGTACACGAACTGGCGGATGTCGGGGCTCTTCGGCGGGGCGGAGAGGAGGACCCGCTTTGCGCCGCTCTGAAGATGCAACGACGCCTTCTCCCGGGAGAGGAACACCCCGGTCGACTCGATCACAAGATCGATCCCCTTCTCCCCCCATGGGAGCGCCGCGGGATCCTTCTCCGCGAGGAGGGGGATGAACTTCCCGTCAACCGTTATCCCGCCCTCGACTGCCTCCACCGTCTTCCCATACCGATGGTACACGGTATCGTAGGTGAGTAGGTACCGCGCCGTCTCCGGAGTGATGAACGGATCGTTGATCGCCACGATATCGAGCTTCGGATCTCCGTAGGCAATGCGGAAGAACGCCCTTCCGATTCGCCCGAACCCGTTGATCGCCACTTTTGCCATCTTCTATACCTCCCTTTCGTAGTTTTCGACCATCTCTGTGAAGTAGCGGTGGATCCGGAGGTCATCGGTCAGCTCGGGATGAAAGCTCGTCACAAGTACGTTTCCCTCCCGCGCCATCACCACCGCTCCGTCGTATCGCGCCAATGCCTGCACTCCCGGTCCCATGCGGGTGATGTACGGGGCACGGATGAACACCGCCGGGATGTCGTCCCCGATCCCATCCACCGCCAGGGTCGTTTCAAAGCTGTGCACCTGCCGCCCCGAGGCGTTCCGCGCCACCGTGATGTCGATCGCACGGATGTACGACTCGGTCTGCCCCTCGATCTCCCGCGCCAGGAGAATCATCCCGGCACACGTCCCGAAGAACGGGAACCCGGCGTCCGCCAGGGCCTGCAGCCGGGCGAGGAACCCCTCCCCAGCGATGAGGGAGATCGCGGTCGACTCCCCGCCGGGGAGGATCAACCCGCTCAGGCCCTCCAGCTCCTCGACCCGCTTCACTGCCCGCGCCTCGACCCCGAGGCGGGCAAGGCTGGAAAGGTGCTCCCGCACCGCTCCCTGCAGGCCGAGGACTCCGATCTCCGTCGCCATTTAGCGAACCTGCATCATCTCGTGTGGCGGAATCTCCTCGATCGCGATCCCGGGCATCGCCTCCCCGAGCCCGGTCGAGACCTCGGCCAGGACCTTGGGGTCGTTGTAGTGAGTCGTCGCCTGGACGATCGCTCGCGCCCGTCGCTCCGGGTCGGCGGATTTGAAGATCCCGCTTCCCACGAACACCCCGTCGGCCCCGAGCTGCATCATCAGCGCGGCGTCGGCCGGGGTGGCGATCCCACCGGCGGCGAAGTTCACCACCGGGAGGCGTCCCTTCTCGCGAACGAGGAGGAGGACCTCGTACGGCGCTCCCATCTCCTTCGCCATCCGCATCAGCTCGTCGTCCGGTGCGGCGATCACAGCCCTGATCTGTTCCTGCATCAGGCGCATGTGCTTGACCGCCTCGATCACGTTCCCGGTCCCGGGCTCGCCCTTGGTGCGGATCATCGCCGCCCCCTCTCCGATCCGGCGGCAGGCCTCCCCGAGGTCGCGCGCTCCGCACACGAACGGAACGGTAAACGCCCACTTGTCGATGTGGAATCGGGGGTCGGCCGGAGTGAGGACCTCGGACTCGTCGATGTAGTCGACCTCGAGCGCCTCCAGGATCTGCGCCTCCACGAAGTGCCCGATGCGCACCTTGGCCATCACCGGGATGGAGACCGCGGCCTGGATCTCCTTGATCTTAGTGGGATCGGCCATGCGCGCCACCCCACCCTGAGCGCGGATGTCAGCCGGGACCCGCTCCAAGGCCATCACCGCCACCGCCCCTGCCTTCTCCGCGATCTTGGCCTGCTCGGCGGTGGTGACGTCCATGATCACTCCGCCCTTCAGCATCTCGGCCAACCCGCTCTTCACCCGAAACGTACCCTTCTTCACCATTTTGATCACCTCTTGGCTTGCGCCGCTTCATTATACGAAACGGGGGCGAAAACTACAGGGATTTCCGCTTCCGGTTCGCCTGCGCCCCCCAGTTCAGCTTTTCGGCGAGGAAGCGGAAGAACGGGGCGGTGTCCGGCATGCGAACGAGGAACGTGGGTACAGCAGCGCGGGAGACGGTGATCACCTCCTCAGGCTGAACCGTGGCGACGTGGTCACCGTCGGCGATCAGGGCGACGGTAGTATGGGCACGGATGCGCAGGGTGATCCCGCCGGGGAACACGAGCGGGCGCAGCCCAAGGCGATGGGTGGCAAGCGGGGTGGCGACGATGCAGTCAGTACCGGGAACGAGGACCGGCCCACCGGCGGAGAGGTTGTACGCGGTCGACCCGGTCGGGGTGGAGATGATCAGCCCGTCCCCGGGGTAGGTGGCGATCCCCTCCCCGGCTGCGTCGAGGAGGTCGAGCTCGCAGAACCGGGTCGGCCCGTCCCCGAGGAGGACGACGTCGTTCAGGGCGCTCCCGCTCACATCCTTGACCTGATAAGCGATCCGCATTCGCGGTTCCACCGTGCCTTCTCCGTTCACCAGTCCCTCCAACGCCTGGGTGAGGGAGGAAGCCCGCACCTGGGTGAGGAAGCCGAGAGAGCCGAGGTTCGCTCCGATGATCGGAATCTCATACCCGGAGAAGAGCCCGGCCGCCCGCAGTACCGTCCCGTCCCCACCGAGGGCAACGATGAGCGCCCCCTCCGGCTCGACCGGATAGGGCGGGGCCGCATCTACGGTGATCGCCTTGATCCCCTTCACGCTGCACCATGCCTTCAGGATGGCGAGCGTCCGCCGCGTCCCTTCCTTGCCCGTGTTGGCGACGATGTAGATCCGCGCGAGCTTCATACTCTGATCCTACCCCCACCCGCGCGTGCGGTCAACGCGACCGGCGGGCGACGTACTTCCACCGGCAGAGGAGCCGCTCCAGGCCATCGACCGCAAGGTAGAGGATGAGGCCGAGGAGGGCGAGAGCGATGATCCCGGCAAACGCGCGGTCACGCTGGAAGAGCATGTGCTTATTGATGTATCCCCCGAGCCCGGTCCCGAGGGCGGCGTTAGTCTCCGCGATGTACAGGAAAGCGATCCCAAGGCCGATGCTCACCCGCACGCTCGTCAGGATGTCCGGGAGGCTCGCCGGGAAGACGACGTGGCGGTAGATCTGCCACCGGCTCGCCCCGGCGGCGCGGACGCTGATGATGTGCTCCTCCGGGATGTTCTTCGCCGCCCCCCGCGCCGAGACGAGGATCTGGAAGAAGAGGACAAGGGCGACCATCGCCACTTTCGTCCCGCTCCCGGTCCCGAACACCACGAACAAAAACAGGACCAGCGCCACCTGCGGGATCGGGTAGGTGATGTAGATGATCGGGGAGAGGAACCGGTCCAGCCTCGGTTCGCGTCCTATCACAAGGCCAAGCGGGACTCCGGTCCCAAGGGCGATCAAGATCGCAAGGATCAGCCGCCACGCGCTCGCGAGGAAGTGGTGCTGCAGCTCGGCCGCGTTCTTCACCACCTGGGACAGGGCGTTGAACGGCCCCGGGAGGAGTCCGGGCCCGCTCAGGGTGTTAACCGCGATGCTCGCCATCTCCCACGCGAACAGGAGGGCGCAGATGCTGACAACGTAGATCAATACCCGGTTCATCCCCGACCTCATCCCTCGAGCACCTCCCGCACGCGGCGCATTGTAGCGGTGTATTCAGGACTCTCCCGGTAATCGAGCCCTCCCATCCCCGGGTTCTCCACCACCGCCTTGATCCGAGCCGGACGTCCGGTGAGGACGAGGATCTCCTGGCCGAGGAACACCGCCTCCTCGATGTCGTGGGTGACGAGAACGAGGGAAAAGCCGTGCTCGTGCCACAAGGTGAGGAACAGGTCCTGGATCCGCTCCCGGGTCAGGGTGTCGAGGCTCGCCAGCGGTTCATCCATCAGCATGACGGACGGGGCGGTGGACAGGGCGCGGGCGATCCCGACCCGCCGCTTCATCCCCTCGGAGAGCTCGGCGGGATAGCGGTTTCGCACCTCGGACAGGCCAAGCTCATCCAGCACCGCTCCCGCGTCCTGCTTCGGATAGTCACCGGAGAGGAGGAGGGACAGGTTGGCATTCTGCCATACCGTCTTCCACGGGAGGAGCCCGGCGTTCTGCAGGATGAGGGCAACGTCGCGACGCGGGCCGGTCACCGGGGTCCCGGAGATGGTGATCTTTCCCTCCGTCGGAGGAAGGAGCCCGGCAATGGCGAACAGAATCGTCGTCTTCCCACACCCGGACGGGCCGATCAGAGCGAGGCTCCGCCCCTGCGCAAGGGAGAAATCGACCCCGTCGACGGCGCGAACCGCGGTTCCCGGGCTGCCGTAATCGATCTTAAGGGAATGAACCTCGATCATTTCACGAATCGGTCGGTCGTCAGCTCCTCGTATTCAGGATGCTTCCAAGTATAACGCTTCGCATTCACCCAGGCGATGACGTCCTCGTACTGCGCCTGCGGAACCATCTCCGGGGGAGGAAAATGGGGGATTACGAACGAGTCCATGATCCCTTCTGGCACCACTTCCTCGGTGAGGCCGGGGAAGAACAGGGAAAGGGCCTCATCGATCCCGATGTCGATCAGCTCTTGTTTCGTCGCGCTGTTGATCCGCTCCACCGCCTCCCGGTAGGCGTCGTAGAAGCGCTCGAGCAGGTCAGGATGGGCGTTAACAAAATCGCGGCGGAACACCACGACGCTCGGAAGGAGGTCGATTCCTTCGAAATCGGAGAGGTGAACGAGGTGGCTGCCCTTCATCACGGATGGGTAGTTGGCGATGTAAGTGATGTACGGCTCCGGCAGGACGGCAGCGTAGACCGACCCGAGCGAGAGGAAGGTGGCTACCTGAAGTAGGTCGTGCCAGTAAGAGTAGTCCTTGTCCGGGTCGATCTTGTAACCGAGGTGTTCCATTAACCGATCGATGTCGTACTCGATGTTGCTCATCGAGGTGATGGCGATCGACTTGAGGGAACTCCCCGGCTCCGTTCGGGAGAGGAGATCGTCGATCGAGTTGATGTTGAAAAAGCTCTGTGAAAGGAGGGCGAGGCTCCCGGTCTGGGTCGGGGTGTAGGCGGTGCTCGTGATCACGATGTCCGTCCCCGCGGTGTAAAGGAGGATCGCTGTGGTGAGATCACACACCATACCGTCGATGTTTCCCGCCATCAGGGCGAGGCTGCGCGCCTGGTCGTCGCTCAATCCGATCACCTGCACGTCCACCCCATGCTTCGGAAACAGCCCCCACCCGTTGGCGAGGGCGATCGGGAGCGAGCCCATTATCGGGGGAAGGCTGACACGAAGCTCGGTAGCAGGGGCGGAGAAAGCGATGACAGAAATACCAAAAACAACCAACGACAGAACAAAGTAAATGCGGAGTCTCACACGCACGAATATTCCTCCTTCTTCTCATCTGATTGTCGGCCGATTATACCGAACTCCTCCCGGGAAGGAAATTCGCACCGCATTAATCTCCTGTAAACTCGTATATCCGACTAGGGCGGATGGAGATCGCCGCACTTCTCAACCGCGTATGTCGCCGCGAAGACACGCGGTGGAACGAGTGGTTCTCCCTTCATCAACATCCCCTACTTTCCGCCGCGAGGGTCACGAATCGAGCCGTTCAGCCCGTCCCGGGCGGTAGGATGCGAAGAAGGAGGGTCAGCCCGCCGAGGTAGACAGGGGAGCCCGCCTGTCCAAGAGCGGCGTCCAGATATGCGTATACCTTCAGCATCCCTGCGAACGCCTCTTCCCGGTTGTGCGTTTCCAAGACGGAGAGCGCCTCGTCCCGGGCGAATGTGAGCAAGAGCAGGACGCTCTTCGCGATGAACCGTGCCCGTGCCCGCGCCTTGGGCTCAAGATCGAGCCGGTCGATCCGCCGCAGGAGCACGGTGAGGCGATCGAGCAGACCCTGCTCGTCCCCCTCCGCGGCAAGGGGGACAAAATCCGCCCCGTTTGCCCCTTCGAGGATATTGATCACCTGTTGGGTATGAAGCCGCTGGTCAGCGCTCGTGGGAGAGAGGAGAGCAAGGGTTGCGGCGTAAACCGCCAACCGGAGCTGCTCAGCCGCAACGGTCGCCGATGACTGCTCCATCGCCTTTCCTTCCGATACCTGCCCTGCTGCCGGAAGCCAGGCGAAGATCACCACCAGTAGAAATACCAGAGCATTTTTCTTCATCTCGATCTCCTTTTCTTCGATTCTAGATCCGACATGATCCCAATCACATCATCCGCCGGTCAAATCCGCGTCAATGTCCTCGGAGACGGCGAGCTTATATCCAAAACCAGGGACGTTCACCACGATCCTCCCGCCTTCCTTCCCCAGCCGCCGGCGGAGGAGGTAGACGCACTGTTTGATGTCCTTGGAATCGGCGTAGGGGGAATCGGGCCACACCGCGGCGAGGATCTCCTCCTCCGTGAACACCCGTTCCGGCTCACTCGCCAAGAGGCGGAGAAGGGCATACTGCTTGGGCGGGAGAGGAACAGGGACACCGGCCAGGGTCACTCGCCGGGCCGCATCGTCGATCCGTAGGGGCCCGTACTCCACTGTTGTTCTTTCGGCTGCACCCTTCTTTCCGCTGCGGGAGACGAGGTGAATGGCCCCAAGGATGAACAGGTCAAACAGGAGTGCTACTCCAGCCCCGATCAAGGCCGCATTCCGCGTCCGGAGCGCGACCGGCGTCGCGTCGATCCCGACGCGCACGTAGCCCGACCCGTACGGGATTACGACGTCGACGTAGTCCCAGCCCCCATCCGCCCGCATGTGGATCTCCCTTCCGCTCGGAGGAGTTGAAATTGGGGGCATCTCGATCCCTTCCAAGCCGGGATCTCGCTCGTCGACGATGAGCGTCCCATCCATGTAGACCTGGACGTAGATCGACGTCCCAACGAGGAGGAGACGGGCCGCCTCACGCACCAGCCCTTCATCTCCGCTCTCCACCCACGGCCCGATCGTATCGGCCAACGCCGCAGCGTAAGAAGCACCCTTCTCCTGGAACACCTCCTCGATCGCGGCAGAGTATAAGCGCACGAACAGGAAGACAGCGATCCCGGTCACTAGGACCGTACCTATACAGACTCCGAGCTTCAGTTTCCAAATCATCACCGCTCCACCCGATTTCACCCCTAGAAGGTAGAGGGATAACCAAAGCGAGGCAAGGGAATCAACCGGAGTTGACCGAGTTTTGACCCCGGCGCGGTTCAACCGTGATCAGGGGAACGCTAGGTTTAAACCGGGATCTCCCAATCTCGGGGGATCTTAAATCGAGAAACAAGGAGGAACCATGCACAGACTAGTTGTACACAGCAGGAAGGCGGTCCTCGGCGGGATCCTGTTCGCCTTGCTCCTCGGGGTGATGGCAGTCGCGCCGGCGTTCGGGAATGATCAACACCCTCGCGCCGTGGCCGGGTTGACTGAGCTCTTGAACAAGCTCGACAAGGCCCTCGACTCCCTCCCCACGGAGAAGTTCCCCGCTCTGGAGGAGCAGCTCGCCGGAATCGGAGGCCTCCTCTCCGAATTGATCGACGCGCTCGCCACTCCAGGAGAGAAGCCGGAGCCGGCCCAGATCGTACGGCTTGACCTGATGCTCCATCGGCTCGTGTTCATCCTGGAAGGGATCGAGAACAGAGCCCCTCAAGGGAAGAAACACGAGGCGTTCGAGGACATGCGGGTGTGGATCGATGGATACATCGCTGGGATCACCGCCCGTATGGATAAGAACCGGGCCCGGGAGTTTGCTTCCCTAGCCCGCGTCATGCTCAAGGACGTCGGTCAGCGGATCGCACACATGGCAGGAATCAGGCCGGGGGCGGGAAAGGAGCCGGGACGCATCGAACCGATCCTCAGGAGGCTGAAGCCCCTCATCCATCGGCTCGACATCTACATCATCCGCAACTTCGGACGCCCACCCGCCGAATAGCCGTCGATGCCGCCCGCCGGAGGGCGGGCGGCATTCTCCTTTTTCCCTACCGCAACCTGTTCCAAATTTCCCCTTTACAACCGGATAGGAAGAAGCGAACATCTACCTACGAAAGGGGGAAGCATGGGCGTATTCGAAGCGATCATGCTGGTGTGTTTCGGGCTCAGTTGGCCGGTATCCATCGCCAAGGCGGTGCGGACGAAGAACGTCTCCGGGAAGAGCCCGTGGTTCATGGGATTGATCGCACTCGGATACGCAAGCGGGATCGTGCACAAGCTCATCCGGGACCCGAATTGGGTTGTATTCCTTTACGCCATCAACCTCATGCTGGTCCTCACCGACCTCTGTCTCTACCTCCGTTATTCTGGACGATTGACTTCCCCAGGCGATTCGGTGTAAGCTGGAGCAGACGCCCGAGCGAGGGGGTGGGCGGATCGATCAAGGAGGTGTTGTAGATGGATAGCGCTACAACCGGAATCATGCTCATCGCCCTGGTCCTCGGCGGGCTGGCGCTCCTCTTCCTTGCGGGCGGAAGTTCGGAGCCGGTGGGAACTGAACCCATCCCGCCCCGTCAGCCGGCCCAGATCGCTGCTCCGGCGGTGACTCCGGCCCGTCCCACCGCTCCGCCGCTCGTGGAGGCGGGAGCGGACGTCACCCTGGATGAGGGTGGCAGTGTGCGGCTACAAGGGCAGGGGTACGACCCGAGCGGTGGTGAGCTTACTTACACCTGGACTGCACCAGCAGGGAGGTTCGACGATCCTCACTCCCTGCAGCCGGTGTACACTGCGCCGTCGGTATGCGGGTGTGAGGAGTGCATCCCCCTTACCCTCACGGCAACAAACAGCGCCGGGATGAGCGCGAGCGATCAGCTTTACGTCCGTATCCACGGTGACCCGATCTCCTGTTCTGGGGGCACGAGTGTGAAAAGCTGCGGGAATCCGTGCCCGCCTCAAGCTCCGGCGCGGCCGGTCTATCGGTGTGAGCCCGAACCGCCTCCGTGCGCCTCCGGTTGCGTTCGCCATGTGATGCCGGTCCCGGCTTGTCCCAAAGCCCCGGTGCCCTGTTGCGATTCTCCGTGCGGTTGGCCGCTCGGGTTCCTCATCTCCCCGAGACAACCGACGACTCCGGCCGATCACCCCAAGCCGTTGATCGACCGGCACTATCCGGCGGAGATCTCCGAAGGAGGAGCGGTCCAGCTCAGCGCGCGGGTGAATAACCCGGCATGTACCGAAGTCTGCTTCACCTGGACGGCGAGCAAGGGATGGTTCGAGAGGGCCGATACTCTCTTTCCGATTTACCACGCGCCAAATTCCGACCGGATCGGTGGGGAGGACGCGGCGATCACCCTGACGCTCCACGACGGCCTGGGAGGGACGAGCCGCGATCAGATCAGGATCCACATTCGGAATCTCGACCCGCAGCGCCATTCCTGAAAGGCTGGATATGCCCCCACGACCACCCCGCACCACCGGATGGTTTCTGGCGCGTTACTTCCTCGTTTCCTTCGGCATTGCCCTCGCGATCGGAGGAGGGTTGGTGTTCCTCCTGTGGGTGACCGGGAATCGCGGGGTGATGTCCTATGCCAATGCCCTGTTCATGGCTGGAGCCGCCATCTGGGTGTGGGGAGCGATCGAGATCTTGAGATCGTGGGGCTTCACCCGTAATCCCAGATACCAACGCGGCGACCGAACTCAGTGGGATGCCCGCGATTTCTTCACGCGCTATTCATTCCCCATTCGCTGCGCCATCGTCGGCACCCTCGTAATGGGGATTGGGATCGCCTCTTACTACCTCTTCCGGTGACACAGACGGTTGTCGCTTCAGCTCGATCGTCTGGGTGGGGAAGGCGAACTCGATCCCGGCCGCCTCAAACCGGCGCTTGATCTCCAGGTTTATCTCCTCGAGCGCTTTTAGATAAGCATCGTAATCCATCACCTTGCACCAGTGCTGCACCAGAATGTTGAGGGAGAAATCGCCGAACCGGTTGAAATAAGCGCGATACTGCCCGGTCGACGGGTGGCTTCCCAGGACATCGCGCAGGATCGAGAGCGCCTCCTCCAACTTCTCAGTCGAGGTGTCGTACACCAGTCCGATCGTGAAGTTGGTTCGCCGCATCGGGCGGGCCGCGAGGTTGTTGATGTTCGTCGCGGCGATGGTCCTGTTCGGGATCGTCACCAGAGTCCCGTCCCACGTCCGGATCCGCGTCGAGCGCAACCCGATCGACTCAACCGACCCCTCAAACCCCTCCAGGCTGACCGCATCCCCCACCTTAAACGGCCGATCGAGGAAGATCATGATCGCACCGAAGACGTTGGCAACTGTATCCTGTGCCGCGAATGCAACCGCCAACCCGCCGATCCCGAGCCCAGCCAACAGGCTCGAGATGTTGTAGTTGAGGACGTTTTGCAGGAACAGAAGCGCGCCGATGATCCAGATGAACCACTTCAGGCTCTTCCCTAACAGCGGGACGAGCTGATCATCGAGGGTCGATTCCGTCCGCGCCGCCCGCGTGGTAAGGATCGTCGTCCCCAGGTCGACCGCTTTGGTGAGGAGGTAGAGGATAAAGATCGTGATCAGGGCGAGGAACAGCCGGTCGATCGCCACCTCGATGGGAGGGGGCAGGATGAACAGCCGGAACGCGCCCCACACCACGAGGAGCGGGATGATTCCGCGCAGGAGCTGCTGCAGAAACAGGATCCATGCCTTCCTCCGGATGCGGGTCTTCTCCTCCCCCTCCTCCCGGAGACTGAATCGCCTGAGGACCCGACGCGATCCTTGGTAGATCCCGAATGCGAGCACAAGGAGAAGGAAGACCGCCCCGAACCGCCACACCTCATTCCCTAGAATCTGATAGTTCAAGAAGCTCATCGCTCAGTTAGGGTACCCGAGGGCGGACGGATGGGCAAGTGCACCAGCAACCCGTCTTCAGGATGGTGGACGCGTGAGCTATCCTTAGTTATGCCCAAACCGCCTCACCGCCGGCCGCGACGGCGGTGAGGATCGGAGACATAGGTTGGCCATCCCAGGGGCGGGGTCAGTATCTCTGCCCCGGTCGACTGCTCGATACCACCTGACGTGTGCTCGGGCATCGACTCTTCCGGTTTCATGCCCACCACCGCTGCTATTATCGGTGCGGCGACACTGGAGAAGAAGAAGAGTTTATCTGCGAGCCGGGTCAGATCAGTGAAGAACAGGCCGGCGATCCCAAGCCATACGATGGCGAACATATACACCAGTCCACCGATGAACCACCCGAGCTTCAGATTGCGGCGACGGATGAACATGGTAATGATCCCTTGTATACCCGTAATCAACAAAATAGTGCTGACCGCAGACCTTGGATGGATGCGGTCGCCGAGGGCAAGAAGTACCATGAAAGCCAGGTACAACAGGGATTCCGTCCGCACTACTGTCTCGGACCTGTTAGACCCTGCACGCCATTTCACGACGAGATGGGGGTTCAATAGGGTCAGCCCCCCGAGAAATGAGCCCAGGATGATCCCAGCGATGCGGATGCTGGGATAGGGGTAGAGCGTAAACCACAGGAAGAACAAAGCGATCTCCCCCATAGACAGAATCCAGAGGATCCCAGCGACGAGTCCCCGAACGATCAGCACACCGTCTTTCACCCGCATGGTTTTATATTATTTCAGCGAAAGAGCGACGGTCAACCCCCTATTCTTGGCGCGAATTGCCGGGTTTCTCAGCCATCCTCGTTACTCCCGCTACCGAGGCGGTGATGTTCTTCCGTCTTGACGCCGGATGCGCTCAGCAGTAACCTGGAAGCGGAGGTCGGATGCGCAAGCTTGCCGCCGTGCTTCACTATCTCGGGGTCGTTCTCATCGCGTTTGCGTTCCTGCAGGCGCTTCCGCTTGTCGTAAGCGCGATCTACTCGGAGACGGTCGAGTTCCCGTTCCGCATCTACGTGATTCCGGCAGCGATCAGCATCGGAATCGGTCTCGGACTCGTCACCGCTTTCCGTCCTCGCCCGCTGGAACCCGGAACCGGGATGGCGGTCGCCGCCATCGGCTGGTTCGGGCTCTCCTTGATCGGAGCGGTTCCGTACTGGCTGGCGCTCAAGATCACCTTCCTTGATGCGTTATTCGAGACAACAAGTGGATTCACCACCACGGGGATGACGCTCTTCACCGGGATCGACGGTCTGCCGCATTCGATCCTGTTCTGGCGAGCTCTTACTCAGTGGATCGGAGGGTTGGGGATCTTCACCCTGTTCCTCTTCATCGCCCGCGGGAGCGGTACTCCAGTCCTCTATCTTGCGGAATCGCACAAGGCGGCGACGAAGCGGTTTTCGCCCGGGTTGTTCAGCTCGCTCCGTATCTTGTGGGGGATCTACGCCGGCCTTACCCTGCTGTGCGGTCTGCTCCTGTGGGCGGAAGGGATGGACCCGTTCGATGCTGCCGTCCACGCTCTCACCACCGTCTCCACCGGCGGCTTCTCCACCCACGACGCGAGCATCGCTTATTTCGCTTCCTATCCTCACTACGCCGCGATCGAGGGGACGATCATCCTGTTCATGTTCCTCGGTGGGACGAGCTTCATCGTGCACTGGAACCTCCTGCGGCGCCGGTGGGATGGGATCGTTCACAACTCCGAGCTGAAGCTGTGGCTCGGAGTGCTGATCGCGGCGACTCTGGCCGTTGCGTTCCTCGGGACCGGGGCGGGAGCGATCGGTTCTCGGCTGCGGATCGCGCTGTTCCAGGTCGTTTCCATTGCCACCTCCACCGGATTCTCCACAGTGGATATCAACTCGCCGACATTCACCCCGCTCGCCCATCAGATCTTCCTCCTGTTGATGCTGATCGGGGGATGCGTCGGGTCGACCTCCGGGGGGATGAAGGTGCGCCGGATCGGGATCATCGGGCGGATCGTGCGCCAGTACTTGCAGCGGGCGAGCCGACCGGCGCACGCGGTGGTCGCCATTACCTACGACGGGGAGATCGTCCCGCGGGAGGAGCTGAACCGAACCGTGGTGATCGCTTTCTCCTGGCTCGGAGTCATCGCCGTCGGAGCGCTCGTCACCGGTGCGTTCACCTCCCTCCCGGCCTTTTCCGTCATCTCGGGAATGGTCTCGGCGGTGGGGAACATGGGGCCGTCGTTCATCCCGAGGCAGGGGTTCACAGGAATTTCGCCGGTGATTAAGGTATTCTATATCCTGGGGATGGTCGCCGGGCGGTTGGAGATCCTCCCGATCCTGTTGATCTTCTCCCGGAGAGTGTGGAGATGAAACGCACCGCCAAGACGCAGAGTTCGCTGCGGAATTTAAAAGTTAACCCCGCAGCTCGCCATAGGGTATCCAACGGAGGTCGGTTATGAACGAATTCACAAAAAATGAATCCCCGCGTCCTCAGCGCCTCGGCGGCGAATGGAGGGGTAGGAGTTAAGGATGCGCGTTGTCGTGGCAGGAGCGGGGACTACGGGACGGAGGCTGGTGGCACGGCTCGTCGCTGACCGGCATGACGTAACAGTGATCGACCTATCACACGAGGTGTGCGAGCTGATAAGTGCCAAGCTCGGGGCAACGGCGGTGCGGGGGAGCGCCACCGATATCGCCATCCTGGAGGAGGCGGAGCTCGCCCAGGCCGACGTTGCGGTCGCACTGATGGGGGACAGTGCCGCCAACCTGGCGTTCTCTCTCCTCGCCCGCGGGATGGGGGTGCCGCGGATCGTCGCCCGTATGCCGAACCCACAATACCGAACCGCCTATGAGCAGGCCGGGGTGACTGGGATCATCGATCTCGCCGGACTGTTCATCGACGCCGTCATCCTTGAGATCGAGCATCCACAGGTGCAGCAGGTCGGGGTATTCGCCGATGGACAGGGGATCGTGATCGCGCTCTACGCCTCGAAGCCAAACCGCGGCCTGGGGAAGACCGCCGCCCAGATCCACTCCGATAAGCGCTTCCCCCGCGGTTGCCTGATCGCCGGGATCGTGCGGAACGGGGAGGTCATCATCCCGCCCGGGCCGACCGCGATCTCTCCCGGAGACGAGATCATCCTCTCCGCCCGGACCGACACCGTCGCGGCGGCGGTCGAGTACTTCGGGGGAAAGCTCAGCCCGTTCCACCGGCGGAAATCCATCCCCAACCAAGCTGAACTTGAGGCGATGATCGAGGCGGATAAGCCCAAAGAATCGGACTAATCCGCCGGGCGATGCTCGATCGCCACGTGCGTAAACACGAGATGGAGCACGATCGTATACGGCGGGTTGTTCCCCTGGTCGGCGGCGGGCGAATGCACGATCAAGTCGAATTCGAGCCTGTCTGGATCAGCGAATCCGGTTTTGTCCCGCAAAAGCGGGCTGTAGTAAAGGCCGCTCTTGCGGATCGACCCATCGGGCTGGTGGAGCGCCTGTTCCAGCGACCACTCCCCGACCATGTCGGTGTACACGGGCTTTCCGTCCACGAGCAAATCGAACGTTCCCGTTCCAGCGAGAATGGCATGGACACGCGGGAGCTCCGGTCCCCAGAGCCCGGTATCCCCGTGGATGTCGGTATCAGCGACGATCCGGTCCGTCGGCGCGATCCGTCCGGACAGGATGATTTCCCCGGATAACGCTTCCCCTGCCCCGAGCTGCAATGTGCCTGACTCCGCGGTCGTAGCCAAGGTCACGGAGATCACGCCGGTGTGCGCCTCCGGTCCGTAGGTGAAGGACAAGCTCCCGGACAGTGGCCGTACACCCTTCCCCGAATAGGAGAAGTTATCTCCGTACCCTCCGATCACGAGCGGGGCATCTGCCGTTACCTCCCAGCCAGGGGATCGGGGGGACAAAATGAGGAATGCTCCGGCGAGCAGTCCGATGACGACGGCGAGCAGGAACAGTCGCGCGAGCATCTCTATCCGACAACGATCGGGAAGACCGTCTTTTTCAGGGTCGCGATCGTGCGGTCGAGATCCTCGTGCACGCGGCTGGGAGATGATTCAGTCTCCTCCGGCCCGCGCAGGCTAGTTTCGATAACCCCGTAGCTGGCGGCTTGGGTCGTCCACGCATCCGGGATCTCGTCGGGAAGCTCGACCCGGTTCATCACCCCGAAGACAAGGGTCCACGCCCGAGCGACGTTCCCCACGTCGTATCCCCCTCCCCCGAGCCCGAGCCACGGCTTACCAAAATCTCGGTAGAACTCCGCGAAGCGCTCAAACTCCCTCAGGCTCATCCCGAGGCTCGCGATCTGATCGCCGAGGAGGGCGTCCGCCCCGAGCTGAGTAACGAGGACGTCAGGGTCATAGGCATTGAGGAGAGGAGCGATCACCTCGTTGCGAACGCGGGTGAACGCGTCGCTCCGCGCCCCGGGGAGGAGGGGAATGTTCACCGCGTAGCCCTTTCCCGCCCCTTGTCCGATCTCGTCCGGAAAGCCAGTCCCGGGGAAGATCGTGTGCCCGGATTGGTGAACCGAGATCGTAAGGACCCGATCGGTGGAGTAGAACGCGTGCTGGACTCCGTCCCCATGGTGGGCGTCGATATCCACGTACGCCACCCGCTTCCCCGCTTCGAGGAGCTTATTGATCGCCAGGACCGGGTCGTTGATGTGGCAGAATCCGGACGCACGCGACGGCATCGCGTGATGAAGCCCGCCCGCGATGTTGAACGCTGCTCCTGCCCGGCCCGCGAGGAGCTCCTCCGCACACTCGATCGACGCCCCAGCGACCGACATCCCCCATTCGTACACCCCGGGAAAGACCGGATTGTCTCCGGGGCCAAGGCCGTGGGAGAACAGGTTCGGGATCCACATCCCGGAATCAGCAAGACGAAGGACCTCCAGGTATCCATCGGTATGAAACGTCTTCGCTTCCTCCAGGGTCGCCTCCCGCGGGTTAAGGATGTACACGCTTTCGAGTTCGGTGAGACCGTAGGCCTCCATCAGCGCGTAGGCGAGCCCCAGTCGATAGATCTTGAACGGATGCATCGGCCCGAAGTCGAACTTCAGAAGCTCACGTGGATCGATCAGACAGTTTTTCACGTTCTCCTCCTCACGTACGGATGTTACCCGGGAAAAATCCCGACCGCCACCCATCGCGGGCGGTCATGAGTGCCCCACGACATAGTCCCCATGATTCGAACTCGAGCAGAGACTCATTGCCTCGTCCGTCTGCGGAAGGCGAGTCGGCGCTCGATGCGGATTTGTCGAAACCGACGGCGGAAGTTATCATGTCTTCACGCCGATCAGACACGGCCTGAGAAGGGAGCTGAACTCATGCTAAAGCGTATTCTTGTCGGGATGATCACGATCTACCAGCGGGTGATATCTCCCGCGTTTCCATCCCGGTGCCGGTTCTACCCCACCTGCTCCCAATACTCCAAGGAAGCGATCCTGAAGTACGGCCCGGGGAAGGGGACGTACCTGGCGGTACGGCGGATCATGCGCTGCCACCCCCGCAATCCCGGAGGTTACGACCCAGTGCCGTAGTACTTTCGAA
>JAGGSO010000097.1 GCA_021159055.1 Candidatus Bipolaricaulota bacterium
GGGGCTGAGCGACCGAATGACAGAGGAGATGATTGAGCGGGCTGTGCCCCGCTCCCGAAAAGGAAACTACACACAGGAACGGCTCTTGCAAGCGGCGGAACAGACGTTCGGAGAGTTGGGATACCACGATGCTTCAGTGGCGGAGATCTGTCGACGGGCAGGGGTGGCGCACGGCACGTTCTACCGTTACTTTGCCGGCAAGGAAGAGATATTCATCCGTTTGATCGAGGGGTTCGAGAAGCGGCTTCGCGCGCAGATCGATACGGCGATGGAGGCAGCCGAGACCTCCATCGACCAACTTCTCGCGGGCTATCGCAGTATACTGGAGTTCATCGGCCGTTATGTCGCGCTGTATAACGTCCTGCGGGAAGCGGAGTTTCTTCAGATGGGCATCCATCGCCGTTTCCACTCCGATATCGCTGCCCCTCTGCAGCAGGCACTGGAGGAGGGGATTACAAGGGGCGAGTTCCGGCCCGTCGACTTGGACACCGTTTCCTATGCCCTGCTGGGGATCGTAGAGTTCATTGCCCTTCGCTACCTCATTTGGGAGCAGAACGGATTGGACGAAGGGGTATTGCGGACCATCGACGAATTGGTCCTCCATGGGATCGATACCGGGCAGCCCCTCCATCCTCCCAAGGACACCGGGCGTACCTCCGAAAAGGCCAGCCCGGTGACGCCCGCGGTTCCCCAGGGCGGGGAGGCGACACGCCAGGCCCTTCTGAATGCCGCCGAGCGGCTGTTCGGCGAGGCCGGGTTCTATGAGACGCGGATCTCGTCCATCACCTACGTTGCCGGAGTGGCCCAGGGGACATTCTATCTTTACTTCCCCAACAAGGTGGCGGTGTTTGCGGAACTGATCCGGGAAATAAACGAGCGATTTCGCATGGAGGAGAGACGAGCGATATCCGGGCTGGCCGATCGGAGGGAGATCGAGCGGGAGGGGTTTCGCGCCTTCTTTCAGTTCATAAGCCGTCACCGCGGCGCTTATCGTATCGTCCGCGAGGCTGAATTCGTCGATGAGGCAGTCGGGCGCTGGTACTACCAGCGGCTCGCTGCCGGGTATATGCGCGGCCTGCAGCGGGGGATGGAACAGGGAGAAATACGGAGGCTGGACCCGGAAGTCCTTGCCTACTCGCTGCTGGGGATGGGACACCTCGTTGGGTTGCGCCAGCTGTTCATCGAGGGACATGATGAGATGCCCGCGTCCGTTCTGGAGGCGTTGCTGGATTTCATCATGCACGGCCTCCTCTTGCCGGCATAGTCTTTTCTCATCGAAAGGTGAGCATGAAAGCATGAGCCGTATGGATCAGGGCGCCAATCCCGTCCGCCAGCGTGGATGAGACAGCTCTGAAACTTGTGCACCGCACCTCGGCGTATTAAGCTGATAAGCGATGAAAACCCTCATCTACTACTTCACCGGGACGGGAAACTCGCTCGCCGTGGCGCGGCGGATCGCAGCCGGGTTGGGGGATGCGGAGCTTGTCGGTATCCCATCCCTCCGGGATACAGCCCGGATCGTGCCGGAAGCCCCCCGGATCGGGATCGTCTGCCCGGTGCATGGATTCGCCCTCCCTGGGATCGTCTCTGAGTTCATCGGGAGGCTCGACCCTTCCTCCGTGCGCTACGCATTCATTGTCCTCACCCCCGCGGGCACGCCGGGAGGGGCGCTCATCTTCGCGCGACGCGCGTTCCGCCGGGCCGGGAAGGACCTCGATGCCGGGTTCACCGTCCGCATGCCGTCGAACGACCTCGCTCTCTCAGATGTGCAGTCCCCCACCAAACAGCGCGCGATTCTCGCGCGGGCGGACGAAAAGCTTGCCGCGATCATTCGCTCAATTGCGGCAGGAGAACAGCGTTTTCACACGATTTTTCCCCTTCTGCTGCCGTTCGCGTGGCTCGCTACAGTGATACTGGGCTCCGCCCTCTCTCACCACCGGCATGCACTCGATCGGCGCTTCTTTGCAGAAGACAGCTGTACCGGCTGTGGGATATGCGTACAGGTCTGTCCGGCGGAGAATATCGTTCTCGTGGACGGCCGCCCGCAGTGGAAGCACCGCTGTGAGGCGTGCATGGCGTGCATAAATTACTGCCCGGCCCGGGCGATCCAGTTCGGGAAGCACACGGCAAAGCGGGGGCGGTACCACCATCCCGAGGTCTCCGCCCCCGACCTCGCCGCACAAAAACTCGCTACGTCGAGCGGATCTCACGCCGCATGAGGATCACGTAGGAGATCGCGAAGCAGATCGAGGTCAGCGCGATCAACCCCACGAGCTGCGGCCACACGATGAGCAGGCTCTGTCCGAGGGGGAGCGGGTTCGTCGGAAGCTGCTCCTGCGAGAGGAGGGCCGCTATCCCCAGTCCACGATAGCTTGGAATGAGGATCGCGCTCGTCGCCTCCTCGAACAGGGTCGCGGGGGAGAACCGGAGCACGAGGTCGTGGATCTGCTTGTGGTGGATCCACGCCTGGGCGGGTGAGTTGAGCTGCACCGGGGCGACCTGATCGGCGATCAGCCCAGCGAGCATGTACAAGAACAGGGTGAAGAACAGCCACACCCCGATCGCGGCCAGGGCCGAACTCGCCGGCTGGCGGAAGACGACCGAGAACAGGATCCCAAGCGCGAGCCAGAATCCGAGGTAGATCACCCCGATCACGAAGAACATGGCGATCCGGGAGAGCTCAGCTCCCTGGGGTGGGAAGCCGAGCCCGTACAGCCCGAGCCCGAAGATGATCAGCATGATCCCGGCGAGGGCGAGCCCGAGCGCCCCCAGCCCGGCAAGGAACTTCCCGTTGATCCACGCGTGCCGGTAGATCGGCTGGGCGAGGACGCGGCTCACCGTCCCGCGGGCGAACTCCCCGTTCACCGAGTCGAACCCGATCAGGACCCCGATCAGCGGCCCGAAGAACGCGAGGAACCCGAGGAACGACGGCATTCCCCCACTGCTTTGGGTGAACAGGTTCAAGAACGCGAACGCCCCTGCCTGATCCGGGTTCTCCCCCATCGCCTGCTCGGCGAGGTACACCGACGCTCCGGCGACGATCAGGATCAGGAACAGAAACAGGATAAACCGCTTGCTCCCGAAGTGGTCCGCCAGTTCTTTCCAGAACACAACCGTCATTTCGATCACTCCTGGAAATAGCGCAGATAGATTTCCTCGAGGGTGAGGCCAGGGCGGCGCAGTTCGAGGAGGCTCGCTCCGTGCTCGACCACCGTCCGCGCGACCTCGGCCCGCACGTCCTGGGTGCAGGTGAGGCGGATGCGGTCTCCGTCCGGTTCCACTGCGGATATCCCCTCTATCTCGCGCAAGCGGGAGAGGAGGAGCGGGGTGATCTCATCCACCTGGAGTTCGAGCTGCTCTTGCCCTTCCTCGCCCTTTCCGAGCTCCCCGACCGTCCCCTTGGCCACGATCTCACCGCGATGCATGATCCCCACCCGATCGCAGATCCGCTGCACCTGGTGGAGGAGGTGGGAGGAGAGCATCACCGTCATCCCGCGGGAGTTTCGCAGCTCAACGATCATGTCGAGGAGCTTGATCGCCCCCTCTGGGTCGATTCCCGAGGTCGGCTCATCGAGGATGACGAACTCCGGGTCCTTGATCAGGACGTCCGCGATCCCGAGCCGCTGCCGCATCCCGCGGGAGAAGGTGCGCACCGGGCGATCGGCCGCGTCCTCCAGCCCGACCAGAGAGATGAGCTCGTCGATCTTCGCCGCGGAGTCACGGTCCCGCATCCCGTTCAGCCGCGCCACGAACCGCAGGTTCTCCCGCGCGGTGAGATCGTCGTAGAACCCGACGTTCTCCGGGAGGTAGCCGACCCTCCGCTTCACCGCAATCGGATTGCGCACCGGGTCATAGCCGCAGATGCTGACGCTCCCGCTCGTCGGTTCAGTCAGGCCGAGGAGCATGAGGATCGTCGTCGTCTTCCCCGAGCCGTTCGGCCCGAGGAGCCCGAAGATCTCGCCCTCATCGATCGTGAGGTCGAGGTTATGCACCGCCTGGAACCCGTTGTAGCGCTTTCCGAGCCCCTGCGCCTCCACGACCGGCATCGTTACCTCCTCCCGAGGCGCACGAAGATCGCGGTCAGTCCGGCGACGACGATCACCACTACTCCGACTCCGACCCAGCCCCAGCCCATGGACGCACCGACGCTGACCCGCAGGTCCATCGACTCATGGCTCTCCGCTCCGGCAACGGTGATCGTCACCTGGTAATCGCCAGGAATGGCCCGCTGCGCCGGGGTGATTATCACGTCGACCGTCTCCGGCTTCCCGGTCTCGGCGAGTGGAGCGACTTGGTCCATGTGGTCGGGGTTGAACTTCACCTCCCATCCCTTCGGCTTGGAGGCATAGAAGCTCAGGTCACGGGCCGGCGCCGTGCCCTTGTTCCACAGGTACAGGGTGAAATGGCGTTCCTTGCCCGCGGTGGCGTGAATATTGCGGGTATCGCCGGTTCCGGTCACTTCGGCTTCCGACCCCAGCTGAAGCTCCGGCGTCCCGGTCACCACCGCAGTCAGTTCGAGGGTCTCGGTCTCGTCCCCCGCCTTGGCGGCGAAGGTGATCGGATACTTCCCCTCCTTCACCCCGTAGGGCGGGGTGACGGTGAACTGGATCCGCTCGGTCCCGTTCGCGTTGATCTTGAACGAGGTGATGTGCTGGGACTGGTACTGCGGCGAGAAGTAGCCGCGCCACCCGAACGGGAGTTGGGCGGCAAGCTCGACCATTCGGTCTTTATCCGATTGGTTACGGATCTGGACCGTAAACTTAATATCCTTCCCTGCCGCCCCTTCCAGAGACGGGTAATCGACGCTCAAGGTGAGCTTGTTCTCGCTCGGCTTGCTCTCCGCTGGTTTCTTGGCGTTGTAGGTGACCGTCACCGGGAACTCGCCGAGGAGCTTCCCATCCGGGGACTTCGCCGTCAATGTAAAGGTATAATCACCGGGAGCGGCGTCCTTCGGCGGGGATGCCTTGAACTTGAGGACCGCTTCCCCGTTCCCCTTATCCGTGCTCCCGGGAACGCGCACTGCGGTCACGGTGAGGGTTGGGTAGGATGAGGTCTCGAACCTAGGGTTCCATCCCTCCGGTCCGCTCGCGGAAAGCTCAGCCTCCACCGGGGTCGACAACTGGTTGTCCAGCTTGACGGTGAGGGATAGATCCTGTCCCTCTCCGATCACGACGGCGGGATAGTCTGTGTAAAACTGCACCGCTTGTTGCCCGAGCGCCGGTCCAGCCGCCGCGACTGTCCCTGCTATGGCGAGGAGGAGAGGCAACACCAAAATCCACTTCGATGATGGAAAGAGCATCTTTCGTCCACCTCCGAAACATGTGGTTTTGCTGCTGTGAGTCTAGATTATAGCCCGTTTTTGTGAAGGTTTTGTGAAGGCGCATTCGCAAGAACAAGCGCGCGTTCAAGCGGCTGGCCGAGAGCAAGAAGCGGGATCCCGAGGTAAGAGCGCAGGAAGAGGCGTTGGGACGGCGCCAGCAGGAACGCATCCTTGATATGCTCCGCAGCATGCGGATATGCTGTTCAAGGACCGACTCAGTTTCGTGAAGGCACTGCAAGAGGCCGCCGCGGCCACTGGAAGAAATCGAGGCGGACATCGAGAATGTGGAGCACGAGATCATGGAGATGCTGCGGGAGATGGGAATCTGATCATGCGTCATCAAGCACGAAGTGAAGACCTGCCGACTGTGAACCGGTTTGTGGTTGTACTCAAGCCTACGGAAGCGTATCTCAACTGGGCAAACTCCTGCCCGGGAGACGGGCCGGAGATAACGCTCGCTGAGCTGCGGGAGGAATGCACCGCTTATCTCATCCCTGGGGTCGAGGACCCACGGGCGTGGATCAGGCGGCATTTCATGCCCATGTTCGAGTGGGAACTTGCGGCCTGGTGCACGGACGAAACATACTGGCCAAAGGAGCGTACGTATCAGCTGTTCAAGAAGTTTTTCGAGATAGAAATCCACTCCATCGTCGTTGATCTTGGAAAAGGGCCGGTGAGGCATGAGTGAGCGAAGCAGTGGCCGCCCGAATATGCTATCATAATGATAGCAAACGGCGAGAAGGTGATGGTTAAGTGGCGCAGGTGCTCATAAGGGATCTTGATCCCGAGGTAATCGAGGCGCTGAAGCGGCGAGCGAAGGAACATAACCGCTCGCTTCAGGGGGAGCTGAAGGCGATCCTGGAACAGGTGGTGCGGAACTCACACCCCAGGAACATCGACGCCTTCCTGGCCCGGGTGCGGGAGATCCGCAAGCAAACCGCGGGCATCCCTCAGACCGACGCTGCCCAGCTCGTGCGGGAGGACAGAAACCGGTGAGAACGCTCGTGCTGGATGCCTCTGTCGCAATCAAGTGGTACTTCCCCGAGGTGCTGAGCGACGCCGCCTTAGGGCTCATATCCGCGGAGACACGCTGGATCGTGCCCGATCTCTTCTACGCCGAGGTGGGGAACGTCCTATGGAAGAAGGTAACCCGAGGCGAGGCGACCGTGGCCGTCGCCCGTGATGTGCTGGAAAGTCTCCTCTCCGTTGATATCGAGGTATGCCCGGCAAAGCCGTTCGTGAAGCCCGCCTTGGAGATCGCGCACCAGTTTCAGTGCACGGTGTACGACGGTCTCTACCTCACCACGGCGATCGAGAAAGGCTGTCCGCTGGTCACCGCCGACCGCAAGTTCTACGACGCGATGAGCCCGACCGCCCTTGGGAAGCATCTACTGTGGATCGAGGACACATGAAAAACTACCGCCGCTACACTGAGTACAAGGACTCCGGGATCGAATGGCTGGGGGAGATCCCGGAGTATTGGGAAATAACCGCCATTAAGCGATTCGGTGATGTGCAGGGAGGCTCCGGATTCCCGGATGTGGAACAGGGATTTGCAAACGAGAAAATTCCGTTCTTCAAAGTTTCTGACATGAATCTCCAAGCCAACGCCGTAGAAATGGTGGAGTCTGCTAACACAGTGTCGCGTAATGCAGCTCGCAGGCTAAGGGCCTTTGTATTCCCTCCAAATACAATCATCTTCCCGAAGGTGGGGGCTGCCCTTATGACCAACAAACGACGCATCCTAACAAAGCCGAGCTGCGTAGACAACAATGTTATGGGGTTTGTTCCTCGATGTGGAAGTCCTAAATGGTTCTATTGGTGGTTAAGAGGTCTTGACCTTGGAAAGTTTGCAAATCCAGGAGCAGTCCCATCGGTTAACGAAGGCCAAGTGCGCGAATTGCCCGTTAGGCAACATTCCTCAAAATTGGATGGTGACATATGAGCCTCGATCTATATTTATACTGTAAGAAAACCCCGTCAAAATCTGCAATAGAGAAAGTTATTCTCCCCCTCGGATTTAGAATAGAAGAAACAAAAGGGAGGGGGCGTCCTTGGTATTTTTGGTTTGAGGAGAAAGATTTAGCTTCTGTTCGGGGCTGTTGGCTTTACTGGTATAAATGTGAGGCTGGCGAAGAAGCTCCACGGGGTACGAAAACTATTTTCGTAGCTACAACCTATGTAGAAAGAAGTTATGAAGATCTAGATATGCAAAATCATGTCATCAGGCAGTTAAAAAAGAAGTTTGGAGGTTCTGTTTATGACCCTCAGGAG
>JAGGSO010000098.1 GCA_021159055.1 Candidatus Bipolaricaulota bacterium
TTCCTTTTCCTGCCCGTTTGATTCGCGTTAAGAACCTGGGCTTGAAGGTGACGAGGATAGCTGGAATGACGGTGAACGCGGAGAGGGCACTGATCACCATTGTCATTGCGATCAAGAGTCCAAAGCTGCTCATTCCCTTGAACGAAGAGAAGATAAGAACACCGAACCCGAGCGCGAGGGCGAGCGCGTTATACGCAATCCCCCGCCCAGTCATTTGAATAGTCGCCTGAAGTGCCTGACCTTCGTCCTTTCCCATACGTACCTCTTGGCGGAAGCGGGAGATAAAGTGGATTCCATAGTCGATCCCAATTCCAATAGCAATTGAGGAAACCATCAACGTAGCCATATTAAGCGGGGTCCCAGAATAGGCCATCACCCCGAAACTGATCACCACGGTGAGGATGAGGGGAATGAGGCTGATCGATCCAGCGACAACCGAACCCATGAGGAGAGTGACGATCAGCCCAGCGGCGAGGATTGATGTCCCCAGGCTCGTGATCTGGCTCTTGGCGATCCGCGAGTAGAGGCTCGATTGGACTTGAGCGGGACCGACCATCTCCGCTCTGATCGCCCCGGTGAAGTGCTCGTCCAGATAGGCCTGAACCTCCTGCACGAGCTGTACCTGCTTGGCGCTCCCTGCCATTGTGTACAGACCCATCACCTCCCCGGCAGAGAAATCACCGAGGGCCATCGACCCAAGGTTCCCTCCTTGAAAGGTGAACAGGAGGAGAAGTTGCGAGACGAGCTTGCGATCCTGCGGGATCACATAGTAGGTGGGATCATCGGCGTGGAACTTCTGGTTCACCTCACGCACCATGTCGGCAAGGGAGGTCGTCTTTCGCACTCCCTTCTCCTTCAAGAACTCCTGCAGGGCAACGATCTTGTTCAGAACCACAGGGTCCTTGAGGCCATCGCGTCTTCCGGTATCGATCTCGACCATCATCTGCTCGCTACCGGAGAAGCGACGGTCCATCACGTCGATCGCTTGCATCACCGGATTCTTCTCGCCAAGGTATTCCACCTGGGAGGTCTCTATCTTCAGAAGAGGGAGCCCAGCAAGGAAAGCAAGAAAGAGCACTACCGAGCCGACGAGGACGATCCGCCTGTGACTGAGGATCACCCGCTCGAAGCCAGAAAGGGTACGCGTTAGGATTCCATCGGTCTTTCCATGGAGTTTTCCCCTCGGCACCCTGAGCACGGCAAGAAGAGCGGGGATCAAGACAAGCGAGAGGATCATCGCCACGAGAACACCCACTGCAGTGAACAGGCCGAACTGCCGCTGCGGAATGAGATACGAATTCAACAACGCGAGAAACCCACCCATGGTAGTAAGCGATGTCATAACGACCGCTCCGCGCATCTCTTTCAGGGTCTTCAGGATCGCTTCTCGCTTCAGCAATCCTTTGGCCATTTCCTCATTGTATCTGTTCAGAATATGAATTCCGTCGGCGATCCCGATTGCCATCAGGATTACCGGAAGGACGAACGAGATGATCGTCACCGGCGCGTTAAAGATCGCCATCAGTCCAAGCGACCACACGACAGAGAAGCTGACTACAAGAAGAGGAAGCACCACCCCCCGCAGAGTCTGGAAACCCAAGTAAAGGACAAGGACGATCATCAGGATGACCAGTGGAAGGAGAATCTTAAGGTCCTTCCCCATCGACTCGGCAAGGACGAGGTTCATGTACGGAAGCCCGATGATGTAGATGCGGTCTGGAGGAGTGTCATACTCCTCGACGATCGTCGCGACCTCTTTGGCTATCTCCACCTCGTCCGCATCCGTCTTCAGCTTGATCGAAATGACAGCCGCCTTCCCATCGGAGGAGACGATGTAGTCCACAACCGTGTTGCTCGCCATAACTCGTTCACGGTAGGTCTCCATCTCCTCTGGGGTCTCGGGGACTGCCTCTCCCACCGCCGCTGGGCCAACTGCGAGTGTTGTTGCCGTCCCTGTGATCACTTGGGCGTTCAACGGGCCGGTCACTTCATCCACTCCGCGGAGCCCCTCGAACGCTTCTTGCATCGCGGAGATCTTTTCAAGGGTCTCTTTATTGAAGATCCCGTTCTCGTTCTCCACTGCGACCAGGAACAACTCTTGCGAACCGTATCGATCCTCGGCCCGTTCCATCGCCGCTACCGTTGGATCGCTCTTGTCGATGTAGTGCGAGAAGTCGGTGTCCACACGCAGGCGGGGGATGAAAGCGAGGAACCCCAACGTGATAAGAAGGATGACGCCGATCGTCAGGTAAGGGTGATCGACGATCCACTCGAAGAACCGTCTCATCGAAGCCAGCCTTGCGGGAAATAGAGGGCGGCGAAGAACCCCGGGAAGAGGTCCTCGCTCACGTCGGTCGCGGTTGCGATCCCATCGAAGACCCGATCGATGAGCCCAGAGAGGGCCAGAAGGTGCGCGTACTCCGGGGATCTCTCTTCGAAGTAAGGGGTCACAAGCCAGATCTGCGCTATGCTACCGTCATCGATACCCTTAGGGATGACGAGGATGATGTCGTAGTGGTCATCGGGAAGTGCTATACCACTTAAGGGATTCTCATAGCTTGACGTAACTTCAACAAGCTCAACGGAAAGATCCACCATCCCTGCCTTGCGAAGGATTCCGGCCAACGCCCCCACCCGCATCGTGGAGGCAAAGGTCTTCGTCTCATCGACAAGGAGCATGCGCGCCTTCAAAGGGGTGTTTAAAGCGCCGGCCGTCTGCCCCTTTGCAACAAGGGGGGAGCAGAACGACGAGAAGCCCGATCACAAGAACTAGACTCTTCTTTCTCATCTTCCATCTCTTTTCTTCAGCCCGTTCCAGATAAAGTCGGTAAGCTCGGTGGGGGCGGTCCTCTCCCACCATCTCCACAGTTTCGGAACCCGTCTTGAGGTCTACCATTGAACTTTATACAGTGACTGGTATATCCCGCAAATGGGGTGTAGCAGGGTGGTTCTTGCAACCTACATTACACCGGATTTCAGTCGGTTTATTACTCTTTCTCCCGCCATGGGCGCTCTTGTTCCTCTCCACGCTTGCGGCTGCGGCGCAGGAACGTCGGGATGTCGAAGTCGTCCCCTCCGAGCCGGCTCTCCTTCTCGAGCTTGGCGAGCATCGTCTCGTTCCCAAGAGATGGTCCCTCTTCCTCCCCGGTGTAGGATACTGAGAACCCGGTTGCAATCACGGTCAGGCGCACCTTCTCCATCCCGTCCCGGATCGCAGTGCCGAATATGATGTCCGCCTTGTCGGAGACCGCCTCGCGGATGAGGGACGCCGCTTCTGTCACCTCTTCCAAGGTCAGGTCGGAGCCGCCGGTGATGTTCATGATCACCTTCCGCGCCCCCTTGATCGAGCCGTCGAGGAGCGGCGAGGAGATGGCGTTCCGCGCCGCTTCCTTGGTCTTTCCCTCTCCTTCTCCCTCGCCGATCCCCATCATCGCTGTCCCGGCGCCGCGCATCACGCTCTCGATGTCGGCAAAGTCGAGGTTGATCATCCCAGGGACAGTGATCAGATCGGAGATTCCCTCCACCCCCTGGCGCAGGATCTCGTCGGCCATCTCGAACGCCTTGGTGATCGGAGTGTCGGCCGGCGCGACCTTGAGGAGCTTGTCGTTGGAGATCGTGATCAGGGCATCGACCGCCTGAGAGAGGCGTGCGATCCCGGCCTCCGCCTTCTCGGCCCGCGCCAGCCCCTCGAACGAGAACGGGCGGGTGACGATCGCGGTGGTGAGGATCCCCGCCTCCTTGGCGAGGGCGGCGATCACCGGAGCGGCACCGGTACCGGTCCCTCCCCCCATCCCTGCGGTGATGAACACCATGTCCACCCCCTCGAGGAGGTCCATGATCTCCTCCCGGCTCTCCTCGGCCGCTGCTTTTCCGATCTCCGGGTTTCCGCCAGCCCCGAGTCCGCTGGTCAGCTTGCGCCCGATCTGCAGGGTGCGGTGGGCACGGACGACCTCGAGTACCTGGGCGTCGGTGTTCACCGCCACGAGCTCCACTCCCTTGACGCTCGTGTCGAACATCCTGTCGACGGCGTTTCCGCCGCCGCCCCCGACGCCGATCACCATCAGCCGCGCCGGCGGGGTGAGGTTCCTCTCCTCTACCATCTTCCTACCCCCGGAAGAAGCGGCTGAACCACGCGAACAGCTTATTGATCAACGAGCCGGAGGAGCGCCGCCGCCGCGTGGTGGAGTAGAGTTGCTTCTTGAAGTCCTTGGTCTCCACCGCGTACCGCAACAGACCGATAGCAGTGGCGTAGATCGGGGACTCGACGATGTCGCGTAGCCCGTGGATCCCCTGCGGGATCTTCCCCCGCCGTACCGGGATCCCGTAGCGCTGAGCAGCGAACTCCACGATCCCGTCGAGGAGCGACGTACCACCGGTGAGGACGAGCCCGGCCGGGACGAGGTCCCGGTAGCCGGCATCCTCCACCTCCTGCATCGCCAGGTCGAGGAGCTCCTCCACCCGCGGCTCGATGATCTTGGCCAGCTTCTTTCTCGATACTGTCTTCTTCTCGTCCCCGCCGATCGTCGCCACCTCGATCTTTTCGTCCTCGGAGACGGAGTCGACCAGCGCGGTCCCGGCTGTCTTCTTGATCAGCTCCGCCTCCTCGATCGGGGTCTGCAACCCGACGGTGATGTCATTGGTGATGTGCTCGCCGGCGATCGGGATCACCTTGGAGAACCAGATGTCACCGCCACGGAACACGGAGATGTCGGTCGTTCCCCCGCCGATGTCCATCAGGACCACCCCGAGCTCCTTCTCCGCCGATGACAGGACGGCGAGAGAAGACGCAATCGGCTCGAGCACGATCTGTTCGATCCCGATCCCGAGCGCCTCCACGCACCGCACCAGGTTGTGCACCGCGGTGATCGACCCGGTGACGATGTGTACGTCGACCTCGAGCCGAGTACCGGTCATCCCGACCGGATCGGTGATCCCGTCCTGACCGTCGACGATGTATTGGCGCGGGATGATGTGAATCATCTCGCTCTCCGGCGGGAGCTGGATCGCCTGCGCCGTCTCCACCACTCGACGGACATCATCTTCCGTGATGATCCGGTCCGGCCGGTTGATGGAGACAGTCCCGCTGTTGTTGATCGAGGTGATGTGCTTTCCCGCGATCCCCACGTAAACCGAGGAGATCTTCACGTCGGCCATATTCTCCGCCTCCTCCACCGCCTTGCGGATGGAGGAGATGGTGCGACCGATGTCGACGACGACACCCTTCTCGAGGCCATGTGACTCGGCTTTTCCCAATCCGATGATCTCGATCGATCCGTCAATCACGTTTCCAACCAGTGCGACAACCTTGGTGGTCCCCACATCCAGGCCGACCACCACTCTCTCTTTTCTCATCGGTTCACCACCTTACGGGGCACAAGTATCGCCTCACCCCCAAATCTCAAATCTATCAAACGATAATCCCCTATGACAAGCGTGGGAAGGAGCGCCGTCAGCTCCTTAATCCGATCCGGAACTTCATCCGCTGACCCGAGCAGGACCTCCGTTCCCGCGGAAGAGCGGAGCACTACTCCCCGTGGATCGCTGAAATCCACCGCGACAAAATCATCCGGACCTATCCCGGCCGCATGCAGGGCCACAAGCGCGGCTAACATTTCCCTTCCCTGCACCCGCCCACCGGGAGCGGCGTCCGTCACCGGAATCCCATCGGAAATTATGTACGGAACAGGGGCTCCCGTCCATTCCGCCGTGATCACCCCATCATCCCCGATCAAGAGGTACGTCCCGGAGTCGGTCCGCAGCGCAGCGATCGGTACTCGCTCGGTGATCGCGATCCGCGCGGTATGGGGATAGCTCCGGGTCACCCGGGCGTCCTTCACCCACGGAAGCTCTTCCAGATTCTTCTCAGCGCGATGGACGGGGAGACGGGCGAGAGGGACCCCGCTTTTCAGCCCGGAGGCGCGCGCGATCTCCTCTCCGGTGATGTGGCGGTTTCCCTTCACCACAATCACCCGCAGATTAAACAGACCTAACCAAGGTGTATACAGGGTGATGATGGCAGCAGCGATAAGAACCCCCCCTATACCAACAGCCCGATAAACGGTCCTTCTTTTTGATCCCCCCTCGTTCACCCGTCAATGACCTCGATCTCCAATTCGAGCAAAATACGAAAACTTTTATACACCTTTTGACGCACAATGTCAATTATTTTGCGGATATCCGCGCTAGTCGCCCCACCTAGATTAACGATGAAGTTGGCATGTTTTTCAGATACCTTGGCCATTCCGACGCGCAGCCCCTTCAATCCGGCGACGTCGATGAGCCGGCCGGCCGCATCCCCTGGTGGGTTGCGGAAGATGCACCCGGCACTGGGGGCGGAGGGCTGGCGGGCCGCGCGCCGGGCGAGCAGGGCGGAGGCATCGTAATCCGCTCCGCCGAGGGAGAAGCGCACGGCAAGGATCGGAGATCGCTCCACCTTGAACCGGCTCTCCCGGTAGGCAAAGCGGCACTCATCCCGCGTAAACCGAACGACCTCGCCGCCCGAATCGATCGCCCATACGGACTCCACCCGCTCCCCGATCTGAGCTCCGGTAATTCCGGCGTTCATCGCCACCGCCCCCCCGATCGTCCCGGGGATCCCAGCGAGGAAATCGAGGGACCTCGTCCCCTGGTGATGGAGAAGGGTGAGAAGCTCGGAAATCCTTGCCCCGGCAGCGGCGGTGACATGTTCCCCGTCGATCGCGATCCCGTCGAGTCGAGCCGTCGAGATCACGACACCAGGGAAGCCCGAGTCGGGGAACAGCACGTTGGAGCCACCACCAAGGACGAAGTGCCGGACCCCCTCCTTCCGGCACAGCCCCACCACCTCCCTCAGGGCAGCGGGGGACTTTGGGAGGGCGAAGACCGCGGCCGGTCCCCCGACCTTGAACGTGGTGTGGCGAGCGAGCGGTTCGAAATAGCGGACTGAGGCGAATTGAGAGATGCGGGCGGCAAGCCCCGCGCTCACGCCGGGCAGAAGCTTCCCTCCTTCAGGAAGCATGACAGCTCCTCCGTCACCGTCCAGATGTCCCCGGCTCCGAAGCTGATGATGAAGTCGTGCGGGGCGATGTAGCGCTTGAGGAAGGAGAGGACCTCCTCTTTGCTGCGGATGAAGTACAGGTCAGCCGCGGTCTCCCGCGCCACCGCCTCCACGATCTCCCGTGCCGACACCCCGGGGATCGGACGCTCGTTCGCCGGATAGATGGAGGTGATGACGACCGTGTCGGCAAGGCGGAACGCTGCTCCGAACTCCGGACCGATGGTCTGGGTGCGGGTGTAGCGGTGCGGTTGGAAGATGGCGACGATCCGGCGCCGCTCCCAGCCGGTGCGGATCGCGTCCAGCGTAGCTGCGATCTCCTCCGGGAGATGAGCGTAGTCATCGACGACCGTCACCCCGTTCTCCTCCAGCAGCTGGAACCGACGCTGGGGAAGGATGAACCCGCGCAGAGCGGCGGCAGCGGTCGGGATCGGGACCCCGGCGAGGTAGGCCGCCCCGATCGCGGCCAGGGCATTGCGCACGTTGTGGTCCCCGGGAGCGGGAAGGTGGACGGTGGCGACCTCCTGTCCGCGGTGAAGGACATCGAACTGCGTGTGGAACCGGTGATGTACGATCCGGACCGCGCGTAACTCGGCCGCGGGATCGAGCCCGACGGTCAGTCCGGCGGGAACGGCGGCGGCGATGGCGCGCACGTTCGGATCATCGATCACCAGCACGGCCCTCTCCGACTGGTGAATGTAGCGGGCGAAGCTCTCCTTGATCGCGGCGAAGGTCCGATAGGTGTTCAAGTGGTCGCGGCCGATGTTGTTCAGCACCCCGATCGTCGGCCTCAGGGAGAGGAACAACCCGTCGCTCTCGTCCACTTCAGTCACGAAGTAATCCCCTTTCCCGAGGTGGGAGTTCCCGCCGAGGCCGGGGCAGTACGCCCCTACGAGGTAGCTCGGGTCCATCCCGACAGCACGCAGGATGGTGGCGATCATCGCCGTAGTCGTGGTCTTCCCGTGCGTCCCGGTCACCCCGACGCTCCGGTAACCGGACAAGAGACGGCTGAGGGCGTGGAGACGGTGCACGACCGGGATCCTCCTCTCCCGTGCCGCCCGCAGCTCCACGTTCTCCTCCCCGATCGCCGAGGAGACGACCACCCTGTCTATCTCGGCTCCGTCCAAGTGACGAGCGTCGTGCCCCACGTAGATCCGTGCTCCGGCCCGGGCGAGGCGGCGGGTGGCGTCGTTCTCCCGCAGGTCGGAGCCGGAGATCCGCGCCCCGCCGGCGAGCATCACCGCGGCAAGCCCGCTCATCCCCGCTCCACCGATCCCGATGAAGTGGTAATTCTTCCCCGATTCGATCACGTCTGCGCCTCCCCTCGCGCCAGGCTCTCAATCTCCCCCAGGATCAGGCGGACGGCGGACCGCTGTCCGACCTGCGCTGCGTTCCGGCCGATCCGGTTCAACCGTACCTCGTCCCGGACCATCGCTTCGATGACCGGGGCAAGGCCCTCCTCCAACAACTCGTCTTCCTCCGCCACGGCGCATGCGCCCGCCGCCGCGAGGTAACGCGCGTTCCGGCGCTGATGGTCCTCCGCCGCCCCGGGCCAGGGGACGAGGAGGGCGGGCTTCCCGCAGGAGGTGATCTCGGCAAGGGTGGTGGCGCCGGCACGAGAGACGATCAGATCAGCAAGGGCGAATGCCTCCCCCATCCGGTCGATGTACCGGCGCACGATCACGTTTTTTACCCCCTCATCCGCGAACGCTTTGCGGATTGCATTTTCGTCCTCGGCATCTCCGGTGACAAGTAGGACCTGAAGCTCGCCGTCGGCGGCGATGGCATCGATCTTCTGGAGCAGCGCACGCACCAAAGTGCTCGATCCGCGCGACCCGCCGAAGACGAGGACCGTCTTCTTCCCGGGAACGAGCCCGAACCGGCGATAAGCGGCCTCCGAACGCTTGGAAAGGAGGAACTCCTCCCGGATCGGGTTCCCGGTGACCACAACCCGCCGGGCGTGGGGGAAGTCCTCCCGCGTCCGGGGGTAGGAGACGAGGACCTTGTCCACAAACCGGGAGAGGATCCTGTTCGTCAGCCCGGCGACCAGGTTCTGCTCGTGGATCACCGTGCGGATCGGGATGACCCTTCCGAGGAGGCTCCCGAGGAACAGGGGGGCGAACGATGCGTATCCCCCCATCCCGATCACGAGCTGCGGTCGGAACCGAAGGAACACCAATGCCGTCTCGATGAACGCAACGAAGAGGAGAAAAACGGCGTAGATCCCCTTGCCCACGCTCTCGCGCGAAATCCCGCGGGCGTGAATCGGAAAGAACCTGATCCAGGGGTAGGAAGGGAGGATCCGCGCCTCGATCCCCCTCCGCGTCCCCACGTACCCGAGCTCGATCGCAGGGTCGTCCTTCTTGAGCGCTTCCATCACGGCAAGGGCCGGATAGAAGTGCCCACCTGTCCCACCCCCGGCGACCAGCACGCGCATCAGCTCTCACCCCCTTGGCGGGATACGTTCAGCAGCACCCCGACCATTCCCAGGGTGACGAGGAGGGAGGAACCACCGTTGCTCACGAACGGGAGCGTCAACCCCGTGACCGGAAGGATCGCGAGCGCCACCCCGAGGTTGAGGATCGCTTGAAGCGAGATCGTAAACCCGATCCCGAGCGCGAGGAGCCGTCCGAGTCGGTCCGGAGCCCGCCCGGCGATCACGAACGCCCGCCAGGCAAACGCGACGAACAGCCCGATGAGGACGAGCGCCCCGATCAACCCCAGCTCTTCGGCGAGAACGGAGAAGATAAAATCGTTGTGCGCCTGGGGGAGGTAGAACAGCTTGGCCTGGGACGCCCCCAGGCCGCGGCCGAAGATCCCCCCTGCCCCGATCGCGGTCAGCGATTGGATGATCTGATACCCGGACGAGCTCGCGTAGGCGTGTGGGTCGATGAACGCGATGATCCGGGATAGACGGTAGGGGGCGATCAGGATCGCTAAATAGACGAATGGAACGCCGGAAACGGCGGTGAACAGGAGGTGCCGCACCTGCGCCCCGCCGAAGAAGAGCATCGCTGCCGTGAGGGAAGCAAGAACGAGGATCATCCCCAAGTCGGGCTGGTTGATCACCACTGCGGCGATCACCGCGAGGACGATCACGAACGGAAGGACCCCCTCGGTATACGATTTGATCCTCTCCCCCTTCCTGACGATCGTCGCCGCCAGGTAGACGATGAGGGCGAACTTGAGGAACTCGGTCGGTTGAAGGGCGAACGGTCCGAGGTCGAGCCAGCGGCCATCCCCCACCCGCGGGAACAGGGTGAGGAGGGTGAGGAGGAAACCACCGACGAGGAGGATGTCGTCCAACTGAGCGAGGCGGTGATAGTCGAACCGCGACAGGCCCCACATCAGCAACCCCCCGGCTCCAGCAGCGATCAACTGCTTGACGAACAGGTGGACGTCGTTCCCGTAATGGCGCAGAGAGAAGGGAGCGCTTGCGCTGTACACCATCACCAGGCCGTACAACAGGAGGAGGGAAGTGACGATTATTGTGTTTAGATCAGCGTGCCGCTCCACCCGCATCTCCTGACGTTCTGCCTCCATCCGTCAATTCGGCCCTTCTCCCGACGCGCTTCATAAATACCCCCTCTGTCCCATTACAGAAAGGAAGCGTGTCGGAGGGTGAGAGAAATTTCGTGCGGTGCTGATGGGACAGATGTCCGAGGAGAGGCGGACGCAGCTCCTAATCGGTCATGCGCGCGCGGAAGAATGGATGAGCGCGAATCATTGAGCTGAACGCCATTCCCCTCTCCTCATAGTTTTTAAACAGGTCATAGCTCGAGCAAGCAGGGGAGAAGAGGAGGACGTCGCCCGGGGAAGTGTGATCCAGGGCACATTCCACCGCGCCCTCAAGGTCGGGGAACTCCCCGGCCGGGACGATCCCAGCGGCGTGCAACCGCTCTTCGAGGTACGGCGCAGCCTCTCCGTACAGGACCACCTGCTTCACCCTGCGCCCCGCGATCTCCCGTGCGAGTTCCTCGTACCCTGCCCCCTTGTGGCGTCCGCCGAGGATGAGGACAACCGGGCGGTCGAACCCGCGCAGGGCGGCGATCGTCGCGGCGGCGTTGGTCGACTTGGAGTCGTTGATCACAAGCGCGCCACCGACCTCTCCCTCGACCCTCATCCGATAGGGGAGGGAGAACGCGGGGACGAGCCCCTCCAGGTCGAGGTCAAGCGGGTCAAACTCGACGATCCCCCGCGCCGCAGCGACCGCGGCCTTGAGGTTGAGCCGGTTGTGGAACAGGAGGCGTTCGAATCCAGGAAGTGGGGAGAGGTCAAGTCTGTCGTAGAAGACCACCGCCGGTTCGATCTCCCTGACCGCAGCGGCGAGTTCCGTGGGGGCGACGGCGAGGTCGTCCCGGGTCTGGTTGCGGAACAGACGGAGCTTCGCTGCGGTGTAGGCCGCCATGGTCCGGTGGCGGTCGAGGTGGTCGGGGGCGATGTTGAGGAGGACCCCGACACGGGGATGGAACGCGGACGATTGCTCGAGTTGGAAGCTGCTCACCTCGAGCACGAGTACGTCGTAATCGCCTCCGACGAGGGAGATCGCCGGGATCCCGATATTCCCGCCGCTCACCGCGGTGCGCCCCTGGGCGCGCAGGATCGCCTCGATGAGCCGCACCGTCGTGCTCTTCCCGTTCGTCCCGGTGACTCCGATGATCGGGACACGGGGGAGGAACATCCCCGCAAGGTCGAGCTCCGACAGGATCGGGATCCCACGACTACGGGCGTTTCCGAGGATCGGGGCGCGCGGGTCGACCCCCGGGCTGAGGACGATGAGATCCACGCCGCTGACGGCACGGAGGGTGTGCCCCCCGTCCTCGTACGAAACGGAATGGGAAGACAGGAATCCCTTCGCTTCGTCGGAGATGGAGCCTGCGTCGGTTACGAACGGCTCGATCCCCTTCCGGAGGAGAAACTCGACCACCGCGCGGCCAGTCCGGCCGAACCCGAACACCGCAACACGCGATGCCTCGACCTCACCGATCCTCACGCAGCGCCTCTTCGATCCGGTCCTCGAGGATCTGATCCGGGGAGAGGGAATCGAGCTGGAGGCTCATCGCCGCGACGTCGTAGATCGCCTGCCGGGGGGCCATCCCCACAAGCTCGCTCCGGGTGACGTTCACCCCGTAGCGGGCCGCCTCCCGTTGTACGAGCTCGAACACGCGTAGGATCGGGGTCTTGCGGAAGTTGGTGAGGTTCATCGATACCTGGACGATCCCCTTGTCCTCAAGTGGAAACCCGAGCGCTTTGACGTATCGCAGCCCCCCACTTGAGCCGCGCACCGCACGGGCGATCCTCTTGGCAATAGAGAGATCAGAAGTAGAGAGCTCGATGTTGTACGCGATCAAAAACTCCCGCGCTCCGACCGCTGTCGCTCCCCCGCTCGGATGGGGTCGGGCCGGGCCGAAGTCAGGAGCCCATTCCGGAAGGAGCATCTTCTCCGCGAGCCCCTCGAACTCCCCCTTCCTGATCGCGGCCAGGTCGCGGCGGGCAGGGGAGCGCGCCGATTCCTCGTACAGGTAGATCGGAAGATCGTATTCGGCGGCGAGCCTCGCCCCGACACGGCGGGAGATCTCCACGCAGTCCTCCATCGTCACCCCGCGCACCGGGACAAACGGAACGACGTCGACTGCGCCCATGCGCGGGTGGGCGCCGGTGTGCCTTCGCAGGTCGATCAGCGCGAGTGCCCTCCCAGTCAGGCCGACGATCCCGTCCTCGATCCCGTCCGGAGTCCCGACGATGGTGATCACCGCCCGGTTGTGGTCCGGATCGAGCGAATAGTCGATCACCCTTCGTCCCGGGCCGGCGGCGGCAGCGACGATCTCCTCCACCACATCGCGACGCCGCCCCTCGGAGATATTGGGGACGGATTCAACGATCTTATTCCACATCTTCCCCTTCCCCCGCCAAGACGAGGGAGACGACCGCCTCTGCCGCCGCCTCCCCATCGACCGTCGCCCGCACCTCGGCCCGCACCAGGTTGGCCCGGCGCCGGAGCAGCCGCGCTTCGAGACGGAGCTGGTCGCCCGGAACCACCTTCCGCCGGAACCGGGCCCGGTCGACCCCGACGAGGTAGCCCTCGACCCCGGCGGAACCGGAGAGGAGGAACGCGGCGGTCTGGGCCATCGCTTCCAGGATCAGCGTTCCGGGCATCACCGCGGGCAGCGGCTCGGGGAAGTGCCCTTGGAAGACAGGCTCACCGATGGTGACGTTCTTGATCGCCACCACCCGCTCCTCCCCGAGCTCCGTTACCCGATCGACCAACAGGTACGGATAGCGGAGCGGGATGCGCCTTCGTATCTCCTCAATCGTGAGGGACATCTCCTACTGCTTCAGGTAAGAGGCAAGCTCGTGCTTCACTTGGTCGGTGATGTCGGTGAGCTTCGCCGTGTTGCGGTAGATGATGACGTTCTTCGCCCGCAGGACGAGGTCGTACCCGTTCTCCACCGCCACCTTGTTCGCCGCCTCCACGATCTTGGAGGTCGCTGCTTTGGTCAGGAGCTGGTCGAGTTGGGTGAACGCGTTCTTCACCTCGGTGTAGCGGCTCTGGAACTCCTGCGGGTCGACCACCCCGGTCTGCACTGTCTGCACGAGCTTGTTCATCTCGTCGATCAACGGCTGCGCCTCGTCCTTCAACCGCTCGAGGTCGGATCGGATGTCGGAGAAGCCAGGGGCGGAGATCAGCTTGTTCAACGTCCCGATGTCGATGTTCAACTGCGCCTGCAAAAGCTCAACCTGAAGCTGGTTGTACTTCGCCTGGTAGTCCTCCTTGGAGATCTTGCTCGCGAGGAAGTCCTGCTGGAGCCTGACGATCTCCGCTTGTTTGTCGAGCGCCTTCTGGCGCAGGTCCTTCACCGCGTCGGTGAACACAGTGAACGCATCTTCGGCGTTGATGTACGCGATCTTGAGCGGACTTGCCGCCTGCACCTTGCTTGCCAGGTCGTTCACCTGCGCCTTGAGGGCGGAGAAATCCTCCGTGCTCACCCCGCCTTCACCGGTGGGAAGGACGAACGGAATGACGATCGCCACCACGGCGACGATCAACGCGATCACTGCTATCACTGTACCTGCCTTGGACATATCTTCCTCCTTTTAAAACGTGCTCGAGATTATAGGAGCATTATCGCCGGTTGTCACCTTCAAAACATCGGGGAGAAGCCGAAATCGAAGTGGGGGACGAGACTCATCCCGCTTCCCAACGGCCACGCCACGTCCAGGCGGAC
>JAGGSO010000099.1 GCA_021159055.1 Candidatus Bipolaricaulota bacterium
GCGAGGAAGGCAGCAAGACCATCGGATCACACCTTCCTCGTCGCTGAGTTCGAGCTCTAGCTACTCCTCGACCGGTACCCAGGCCCGGGTCTTCACCGAGCGGGCGACCGCTTCCAGCACTGCCTGGGCGCGTACTCCGTCGTGGAAGCTTGGGGCGGGGTTACGCCCTTCCGCGATCGCGGTGAGAAGCTCGTACACCGCGTGGACGAACGAGTGCTCGTAGCCGAGGGTGTGGCCGGGCGGCCACCAGTTCTTCGCATAGGCGTGCTCCGGCTCGGTGGCGAGGATCCGGCGGAACCCGCGCAGCTCCTTCGGGTCATCGAGAGAGTAGAACCAAAGAACGTTCGGTTCCTCGGCGTTCCAATGAACGCTCCCGCGGCTTCCATCCACCTCGAGGTGCATGAAGTTTTTCCTCCCGGTCGCCACTCGGGTCGTCTCGAACACCCCGCTCGCCCCGTGTTGAAACCGAGCGAGGAACAGCGCCGCGTCGTCGACCGTGACTCTTCCCGTTCCCGCCCCGTCGGGAAGCGGCCGCTCGTGTACGAACGTGGGCAGGTCTCCGACCACTTCTTCGATCTCTCCGACGAGGAACCGGGCGAGGTCGGTGACATGGACCGCCGTGTCCCCGAGGGCACCGGAACCGGCTCTCTCCTTATCGAACCGCCAGGTGAACGGGATCCCCGGATCGAGCCCCCAGTCCTGGAGGTAGAGGGCGTGGAACTGCCGCACCTCCCCGATCGCGCCGTCGTCGATCAGCTTCTTGGCGAGCCGGATCGCGGGAAAGAACCGATAGTTGAAGCAGATCATGTGGGGGACTTCGGCCTCCTCGACTGCGGCGAGCATCCGCCTTGCTTCAGCAAGGTCGCGTCCGAGCGGCTTCTCGCAGAAGACCGCCTTGCCCGCCTGCGCCGCCTGGATCACGATCTCGGCATGAAGGTCGTTCGAGACGCAGATATCGACCAGGTCGATATCATCGCGAGTGACGGCGTCGTGCCAGTCGGTCGTGTGCTCCTCCCATCCGAACCGGCGCGCGAATTCCGCAAGAGCTGCTTCATCCCGACCGCAGGCGAGCCGCAACCGCGGGACAAGCGGGGGAGCGAAGAACGCCCGTACCTGGCGGTACGCGTTCGCGTGTGCCCGTCCCATGAACCGCTGTCCGATGAGCGCAATGTTGATCTCGTTGATCATTCAACCTCCTCTAGGCAGGTTCCCCCACGCGGCAATGATATTGCGCAGGCCGGTGACGAACCAATTGTAGTAATTCTGCCAATCGTCTGCCTCCCGGTACTTGCGGAGCGCGACCTCGACGCGCGCCCGCGCCATCCGCTCGCCGTTACGATCGCCGTCCTGGTACTGAACGATTCGGAACGTGTCCTCGCGACGGGCGAGCCGCGCCCAGGCGTCCCGGGACGGCGGCGGCGGAATCGCCGAGACGATATTCCAAAACTGCGCGATGTCGGAAGAGTCACCTTTACCAGAATTGATCGCCCAGGCATCCTGAGACGGGGGTGGCGGAATCGCCGAGACGATATTCCAAAACTGCGCGATATCGGAAGAGTCACCTTTACCAGAATTTATCTTGCCCAGCAGTGATCGCGCCGCTGACGGGAGGACCGGATCGAGAAGCCACGCGCACAGGGAGAGGCGTTCCAACCGCGCCTCGTAGAGGGTGCGGTCGCTATCGCTCAGCTTTACGTCGTGCAATGACGCCCGCCAGCCGGGAGCGATCGTCGCTGCTTCCTGCGACCACTCCGCGGCGAACGCGGGGAGCCGCGCCAGCAGGCCGGCCTTCCCATCACGCTCCACCAGGTAGTGGACCACGCTCGTTCCGACATCGTACCACAGAGGAGGGGGGACATCCTCCAACTTGCCTCCGGATTGGGCCCATGCCGCAGCGACGGCCTCCCAACGGCGGTGGTCGCCGCACAGGGAATGCGCGGTGTAGTCAGCGATCCCTTCTCTGATCAGCGGGGGCAACGAACCAAAGTCGGTCCCTTCGTACCGGCACACAAGCTCGGTCAACCAGTGGGTGAGCTCGTGCGTGAGGACGAACCGCCAGTCGTCCGTGCGGGTCAGGATGATGTCCGATCCCGAAGAAAGGATCGGGATCAGGCTCGCACTCGGTCCGGTCAGTTTCTCCAACGTGAGCTCGCGCGGCGAGATGGGTGGCCCGTAGAGTCCGATGAACGAGTAGTCCCCGCATGCGGCGTTCATCGACTCCCAATCGGGATAGACCCCGATGATCAATGGATGAACCCTCTTCCCGTTCCAACTCGGAGCCGGGAGGATGAGGATATCGTTCGAGTTCGCCTCCGGAACAGGG
>JAGGSO010000100.1 GCA_021159055.1 Candidatus Bipolaricaulota bacterium
CCCCTTCTCGAGCCGGTCGAGCCGCGCGCTGATCTCATCCAGCTTGCTCGTCAGCTTTCGCAGCTCCTCCGCCAGACCGCTCGGATCGGGCGCCGGACCACCAGGAGGGGGTGGCGGGGGAGGAGGGGCCATCATCCCCATACCACGTCCCATTCCTCGTCCCATCCCGCGACCCATGCCGCGTCCCATCCCCATCCCGCCGACGAACCCTCCGGCAGCAGGAGCGGTCGCTGGGGTCAGGCGGCCGGCAGCGGCCTCGATGGCCTGCTCCTCGACCGTGCCCTGTGCCTGTATCATCTGCACCCCTCCCTGGGAGAGGACATTCGCGGCATTCGGCCCGAATGAACCGGCAAGGACCATCTGCGCCCCGCGATTGATCACGAGCTGCGCCGCCTGGATCCCGGCTCCGCCCATCGCGCCGGCGTAGGGGTTCTGAACCACTTCGTGCGATACTATCCTTCCGTCTTCAACATCGACCACGGTGAACGTCGGGCACCTCCCGAACACCGGGGAGATCGTGTCGTCCAGTCCACCGCGGTTTGTCGCTGCAATAACCCTCATTTATTTCCTCCTAAGTCTGTTGTGTCTGATACGGAACCGGAGTGTACGGATACCCCTGGTAGCCGGTGTAGCGGACCGGCCCGTAGCCGAACCATCCTGGGTAGCCGGTCCCGTACGCCCCGGTCCACCACCAACCCCGCGGTAGCCAGGGGAAGTTGCGGCAGTATGGGTAGGGGTTCCCCGGCCAGGCGTACGCCCCGCGGCCCCAGCCGTACATCCCCCGGCCGCGGCCCATTCCGTATCCGCGTCCGAACCGTCCACCGCGCATCTCGATCACGCTCCTTTCTCCAGCTCCTCCAGGCGCTTGGCGAGTGCCTCGAGCTGTCGCTCGAGCGCTTCCTTCTGCGCCTTCAGATTCTGGAGCTCCTGGTCGCGCGACAGTGGCGCGCCGTAGTAGGGCCATGCTCCGACTGCGGTCGGAGCGCCGCTATATCCCAGCCAATTGGCGAACTGCCCAAGCTGACCGGTTGCCTGCAGGTACTGCGCCCCGGGCGGCATCCCGCCCCAGCCGGGCGAGTAACCGAACCGCATCCAGCCGGGCATCCCCGTCAGGTAGTACATGTTCCTCCATCCGTGTCCCATCGTGATCCCTCCTTATTTGCGGTTTCGTTCACCGGGATTATAATCATATGCACAAAATTTGTCAAGCCAGTGTCCCTTCTCACCGCAGAGACGCGGAGAGCGCTGAGAAGTAATTTAGATGAGGCTTTGAACCGACTCGACTCCAGCGATGAGGGTGGCACTGACCCTACGGGCGAGGTCCCCGCTTCCATCCCCAGCGAGCTCTGTGCCTCTGCAGTGGAGAGGAAATTTGCCCCGAGGACGGTGTCCGCGGTATAGTAAGCACATGCACTCTTAGTGGAGGAAGGATGGGAAGACAGAAGAAACCGCGCTACTGTCGAGAGTTTGCCGGGTACAACCTGTTCAAGCCAAGTGGGGTTCCGCTGGCGCAGCTCGAGATTGTGGAGATCGGGTTGGACGAGCTCGAAGCGATGCGATTGTGCGACTTCGACGGGCACGATCAAGAGACGGCAGCAGCGGAGATGGGGGTCTCGCGCGGCACGGTGCAGCGCCTCCTCTACTCCGGCCGGAGGAAGCTGATCGACACCGTGGTGCACGGAAAGGCGCTCGTTGTCTCAGGAGCCGAGCACGTGCTGATCCGCCCGCCCGGACGCCACGGCCGCGGCTGGGGCGGAAGATGGGCCGGGCAGCAGCCGAAGGGGTGATCGATCGGATCCACGTGCTGACGCTCGTCATGGAGGCCGTTACGCCTCGGTTGCATTGCTCCGCCGATTTCGCCCCCGTATAATCCCGCGGGTGATCGCGCATGTGTCTAGGGATTCCAGGACGGGTTGAGGCAGTGGATGGTAACGTCGCTACGGTTGATTACGACGGGGTCAAGGCACAGGTTCGCCTCGACACCCTGGAAGAGCCGGTTGCGGTTGGGGATTACCTCCTCGTCCACACCGGATTCGCCATCGAGCGGATGACCCCGGAGGACGCGGAGGAGACGCTCCGCCTGTTCGATGAGATTACTGGTTTGAATCCGGAAGTGAATCAGGGTGAATAATCTGCTCTCCCTGTCCGACCCGGTACGGGCCGCCGCCCTCGCGCGGACGATCGCCCGCCTCACCCCCGACTACCCGGTAAAGATCGTGCACGTCTGTGGGACGCACGAGGCGACGATCACCGAGCACGGACTGCGTCGCTTCCTCCCGGAGCCCGTCGAGGTGCTGGAGGGGCCGGGCTGTCCGGTGTGCGTGACCCCGACGCGGGATATCGACGCCGCGGTCAAGATCGCGCGCAAGGGCGCAATCCTGTGCACGTTCGGGGACATGACCCGCGTTCCGGGGACGGAGATGACCCTGGCTGCCGCGCGCGCCGACGGGGCGGACGTGCGCGTGGTCCTCTCCGCCGCCGAGGCGGCGAGCATCGCGAGAAATACGAACCGCGAGGTCGTCTTCTTTGGAGTAGGGTTCGAGACCACCACCCCGATGACCGCAGCGATCCTGCTCGACGATCCGCCGGAGAACCTGTCGGTGATCGTCTCCCACAAGCTGATCCCGCCGGCGATGGCCGCGCTCCTCGACCTTCCGGACAACCGGATCTCCGCCTACCTCGCTCCGGGGCACGTCTCGGTGATCATCGGGGAGGAGCCGTACACGCCGTTTCCGCGCGATTACGGGATCCCGGTCGTGATCGGTGGGTTCGAGCCGCTCGACATCCTGTACGCGATCGCGCTCATCCTGCGCCAGCTCAAGGACGGCACTCCCAGGGTGGAGAACGGCTATCCGCGCGCCGTGCGCCCGGAGGGGAACCGCCGCGCCCAGGAGCTGATCGAGCAGGTGTTCGAACCGACGGACGTGGTCTGGCGGGGGATCGGGTCGATCCCAAACTCCGGCCTGCGCCTGCGGGACGAGTTCAGGCAGTTCGACGCCCGGGCCCGGTTCGGGGTGACCGGAGAGGAGGGGGAGGAGACCGTCCCCGGCTGCCGCTGTCCGGACGTCCTCACCGCCCGCGCCGTTCCCACTGACTGTCCGCTGTTCCGCACGACCTGCACCCCGCTCAATCCGGTCGGGCCGTGCATGGTCGGGGTGGAAGCAGCGTGTAACATCTGGTACCGGTACGGAGGTCGACCGAAGCTATGAGCGAAATGGACAAGATCACGGCGATGCACGGCGCGGGAGGGGCGATGATGGACCGTCTCCTGCGCGAGCACATCTTGACCGAGTTTTCGGCGCGAAGCGCCGGTAGGATCGGGCTCGACGCGCTCGACGACGGGGCGACGATCGAACTGCCGACCGAGGGAGAGCTCGTGGTGACGACCGACTCGCACGTGGTGAAGCCGATCTTCTTCCCCGGCGGGGACATCGGCCGCCTCGCCGCCGCCGGCACGCTGAACGATCTGGCGGTGATGGGGGCGCGGCCGCTCGCCCTCACCCTGGGCCTGATCCTGGAGGAGGGGTTCCCGCTCGCGGATCTCACGCGGATCATCAGCTCGATCGCCGGTGTGCTGGACGAGATCGGGGTCCCGCTCATCGCCGGGGACACGAAAGTGATGGGAAAGGGTGAGCTCGACCGGATCGCGATCAACACGACCGGGATCGGAGTGGCGGCCCATGCGGTGTCCGATTCCGCGATATCCCCCGGGGACGTCGTGATCGTCACCGGGACGATCGGGGATCACGGGATGGCGCTCCTCGCCTGCCGGGAGGAATTCCACCTGGAGACGAAGCTTGAAAGCGACGTCGCCCCGATCTGGCCGCTCGTCGAGCGGGCGCTCGCCGCGGGCGGGATCAAGGCGATGAAGGACCCGACCCGGGGCGGGCTCGCCGCGGTGCTCAACGAGATGGCAGGAAAGGCGAACGTAACGATCGAGGTCGACGAGGCCGAGATTCCAATCCGCAACCCGGTCCGCGGAATCGGGTCGCTCCTCGGGATCTCCCCGCTCACGGTGGCGAACGAGGGCAAAGCGGTGATCGTGACCGCGCCCGACCGGGCGGACGCGGTCCTCCGCGCGCTGCGCGCCCACCCGCTCGGGAAAGATGCGGCGATCATCGGGAAGGTGACCGACGAATATCCGGGGAAGGTGATCCTCGGCACCGAGGTCGGGGGACGGCGGTTCCTCGAGATGCCGCTCGGCGACCCGGTCCCCCGCATCTGCTAGAGCTTGCGACAGGCGCGGAGCTTGGCGCTGCGCGCGCGCGGATTCTCCCCGATCTCCTCTTCCGACGGGCGGAGTGGCTTTTTCGTCAGGACCTCGGCCTGCGGGGGAAGCGGCGGCCCCGGGGCGAGTGACTCGTACCGCGGGGTGGCGAGCTTCCGGAAGAACCGCTTCACGATCCGGTCCTCCAGCGAGTGGAAGCTGATCACCACGATCACCCCGCCCGGCCTGAGCGCGGCAAACCCGGCGGCGAGCCCGTCCTGCAGGTTGCGCAGCTCGTCGTTCACCGCGATCCGCAGCGCCTGGAACGTGCGGGTGGCCGGGTCGATCCGGCGCTCGTGGAACCGGCGCGGGATCGCGCGACGCACGACCTCGGCCAGGGCCCTGGTCGTCTCGATCGGCCGCGCTGCGACGATCGCCCGTGCGATCCGGCCGGCGAACCGCTCCTCCCCGTAGTCGCGCAGGATGCGGGCCAGTTCCTCCACGCTTGCCGCGTTCACCAGATCGGCCGCCGACGTTTTCTGGGTCGGGTCCATCCGCATGTCGAGCGGTCCGTCCGCCCGGAAGCTGAACCCGCGCTCGGGCGCATCGAGCTGGAGGGAGGACAGGCCGAGGTCGAGGAGGAACCCGTCGATCGCCTCGATCCCGAGCCCGGCCAGAATCTCCGCCAGGTCGCGGTAGTTTCCGTGGACCAGCCTCACTCGGTCCCCGAACTGCGCCAGGCGCGCGGCCGCATACCGCAACGCCTGGGGATCGCGGTCGATCCCGATCAAGCGGGCTTCCGGCCCGGCGGCCAGGATCGCCGCGGCATGCCCGCCGAGGCCGACCGTCCCGTCGACGTAGATCCCGCCCCGGTCGGGAGCGAGGAAGCGCACAGCCTCGGCGCGCATCACCGGGCGGTGGATCGCATCACTCATCATCGCCTCCGATCTTCTCGCGCAGCGCGGTCAGAAACCGCGCGAACCCCGCCTGCGTCCGCGCATGGAGCGCGGCGTACGCAGCAACGAACCGCTCCGGCGGCGGTGGATCGCGCAGGAGCGCGGCCGCGTCGTCGGGACGCGGGGACTCCACGCACGGGATCTCCGGCCCGTCGCAGGCCGCCACCTCGGCGACGAACGCCGCGATCTTCGGATCCGCCGCGACCGCGATCAGCGGGACACCGGCGCGCAGCCCGAACTCGAGCGGATGTAGGCGCGACGCGATGAGCAGATCGAGCCCGCCGATCAGCCCCTGCGCCGCCGCAACCGAGCCCGGAACCTCCACCCGGGCGTGCGGGAGCATCCCGGCGAGCCGCCGCGCCGCCGCAAGGTCCTCGCCGGGGAAGAACGGGATGAGCGCGATTTCGCGATCGCCGGGGAGCGCGGCGAGGAACCGGGCCCAGTCCTCCTCCCTCTCCTCAACCGACCTGCCGGAGAGCGCGACCCCGATCCGCCGTGGTTCACGCTGCGGCCGCGGTTCGGGCAGCGGCGGGTTGAGGAAGTAGAGATCACCGTCGAGTACGGCCGCGATCCCGAGCCGGGCGGCGAGCTCCCGGCTCGCTCGGTCGCGCACCCCGAGGTAATCGACGCGGGCGAGGACGCGCCGGGTGAGGGATCGCGCGAGCCTTCCGTCGATCGGTCCCAGCCCCTGGCCGATGAGGAAGACCGGCCGGCGCAGCGCGCGGGCGAGCGCGATCAGCCCAAGGTAGTAGTAGAGCGAGCGGGCGCTCGTCCGGTTCTGCAGCAGTCCACCACCGCCGAGGACAAGCGCCGCGCTTTTCTGCAGTGCGGTAGTAACCCGGCACGGATCGAGCCGGGCACGCCCGGCGATGACAAGCGGCTCAACCCCGGCTTTCCGCAGCGCCTCGACGGCGGCTTTCCGCAGCGCCTCGTCCCCCAGGTTCCCGTGTCCGTAGTACCCGGTGATAACGATCATTCCCCGTTTCATCGCTCCATTTTACCGCACCAGCGTGAAAACGCTTGAAAGCGGAGGGGGAAAGGGGTATAAGGACCCGAGAAAAGGAGGAAGATAACCATGCCGTTTTTCAGGGGAGAAAAGCTGCGCGAGGTGTACAAACGGGCCCAGGCAGGGGGATACGCATACATGGCGAACAACATCGCCGAGGAGAACGTCCTCCTCGGGCTGCTCGCGGGATACAAGGAACGGAATTCCGATCTCGTGGTACAGGTCAGCCCGGGGGCGGCAAAGTTCGCTGGTGGTGGGGACAAGCTCGCTGGTTTGCGCGTCCTCTCCTACATGATCCGCACCCTGGCCGAGGATTATCCGATCGGGGTCTTTCTCAACCTCGACCATTTCACGGTCAACGAGATGGAGATCATCAAGGTTGCAATCGATGAAGGCCTCGTCTCCTCGATCATGATCGACGCATCGAAGGAGTCGTTCGAGGAGAACGTGCGCATCAGCCATGAAGTCGTCGAGATGGCGAAGGGGAAGGACGTCCTGATCGAAGCCGAACTCGGGAAGATCAAGGGAGTGGAGGATGAGATCGCCTCCGCTGAGGCGTTCTACACCGATCCGGACGAGGCGGCCGAGTTCATCGAGCGGACCGGGGCCGACCTGCTCGCGATCTCGGTCGGAACCCAGCACGGGGTGTCCAAGGGGAAGGACGTGGTATTGCGCACCGACATCGCCAAGAAGATCCGGGATCGACTGGAGGAGAAGGGATTGCTCGTCCCATTGGTCCTCCACGGGAGCTCGGGCCTCCTCCCCGAGCAGGTGCGCGAGATCATCCGCTACGGGGTGTGCAAGCTGAACAAGGACACGCGCTACCAGTACGAGTACGCGCGCACCGCGCACGATTTCTACATGGAGCACTCCGCGGCGATCGTCCCGCCCCCTGGGGTCCCGGATCAGCGGACCGGGCTCTTCTCCGGGAGCGACTGGACCCCGGACAAGAAGGTGTTCGACCCGCGGGTGGTCGGGCGGGAGATCCAGGCGCGGATCAAGGAAGTGGCGATCGAACTGATAGATCAAGCCGGCAGTGCCGGACACACCATTACGGGAGGTTAGTATGTTGAGAGCTGGAGTACTCACGGGCGGAGGGGACTCCCCAGGGATCAATGCTGCGCTCCGTTCCATCGTACGGTTCGGGTTCAAGCAGAACGTGGAGACGATCGGGTTCCTCGAGGGATGGAGAGGGCCGATTGAGGACCTCGTCCGCCCCCTTGGGGTAAACGATGTATCCGGGATCCTCACGGTCGGAGGAACGATCCTCGGGAGCTCGCGCACGAACCCGTTCAAGGTGGAGAACGGGGTGGAGCGGATCCTCCGGACCTTAGAGCGGGAGAAGATCGATTTTCTGATCGCGATCGGGGGAGACGACACCCTCGGGGTGGCGCACCGCCTCGCCGAGCACGGGGTGAAGGCGGTCGGGATCCCCCAGACGATCGACAACGACATCGCGATGACCGATTACTCCATCGGGTTCTCTTCCGCGCTTGAGGTGATCACCGACGCCCTCGACCGCCTGCACACGACCGCGTTCTCCCACCATCGCGTCCTCATCCTCGAGGTGATGGGGCGCGACGCTGGCTGGCTCAGCCTGTTCGGTGGGGTGGCCGGCGGTGCGGACGTGATCCTCATCCCGGAGCGGGACTTCGACGTCGAGGAAGTGCATCGCAAGATCCTGCACCGAAAGACGCGCGGCAAGCACTTCAGCATCGTGATCATCGCCGAAGGGGCGAAACCGACCGAGACGAACGGGCAGATCGTGGCCGAGGCCGAAGTGGATGAGTTCGGGCACGTGCGCCTCGGCGGGGTCGGGCAGTACCTGGCGAACCAGCTCTCGCAGCGGCTGGAGATGCCGGTGCGGGTGACGAACCTCGCCTACCTCCAGCGCGGCGGCACTCCGTCTCCGTTCGATCGGATCCTGGCGACGCGGTTTGGGGTGGCGGCGATCGAGTTCGCGCTGGAGAAGAAGTTCGACGTGATGACCGCCCTGCACGGGATGCAGATCGAGCCGGTCCCGCTGGAGGAGGCACTGAGCGAGCCACGGCCGGTTGATCCGGGCCTGTTCTACCTGTTGGACCTCTTCGAATAACGTAGCTGTCCAAACGTCCGGAAGCGCCCGCTGAGTTCCGCGGGCGCTTTTTCTTGATTGTACGCAGGATAACGCGCAGTTCGTTCCTCCCCTCTTGACTTCGTAACAGTGTTATGTTATACTGCTTTCATCACTGGAGGTACTTACTATGTTCTTGGGAGATCGAATGACGGCGTACGCAGCGGAGAAGCACTACGAGGAGCTGGTTCGGAAGGCTCTAGAATCGAGGAGAATCGAATCGACAGAGGGAAAGGAACGACGCCGGATCGGTCGCGCCCGATTCCGGCGGAAGGTGAAGACGATAGAGCAGCTAGTGGAACAGTGTGCTGTTAAATAAGATGCCGGGCGAGGAAGAGAACCTGATCTCGAAGAAGGAGGTCCTATCCCAGACCGGGATCTCCTATGGGCAGCTCTACCGCTGGAAGCGGAAGGGGTTGATCCCGGAGGAGTGGTTCATCCGCCGCTCTACGTTCACCGGGCAGGAGACGTTCTTCCCCCGGGATAAGATCATCCCGCGGATCGAGCAGATCAAGCGGATGAAGGAGGAACATCCCCTCGATGACCTGGCTGAGCTGATCACGCGCAAGGTGGACGAGAAACTGGAAGTGGCGTTTTCCCGCTTACGCGATCTCGGCTGGTTGGACGAGCGCCTGCTCGGAATCTGCGGAATTCAACGGGAGGAGGAACGGGTTCCGATGGCTGATGCCTTCTGTCTCGGCATCGTACGGCGGCTGCAGAGGACGGCAAGAGAGGAGGAACTCGAACTGGTAAAGCGGACACTGGAAGAAGCCGGCGCGGGTGAGCTGATCCCGCGGGTGCGGGAGGAGGGGCTCCAGCTTTACTTATTGCGCAAGCGGATCGCCGCTGGCGGGCTATCCGCGCAGATCAGTGCGGTTGTGATCGCGCCGGCCGGGGCGCTGTTCGACCCTGAACTGGAGGTCATCAAGGCGGTTGACCTACGGGTCGTCCTCGACGAGATCAAGCTCGGCTTCGGCGCGTCCAAGGTCCGCACCCTTCGGAAACAGTTGCGGGAGGAGGCAGCGCGGCTGAAGAAACAGGAGCTCAAGCGGCTCAAGGAAGAAATGCACAAGGAGGAAGGATGAGCGAGAGGGCAAATTCGGCAAGCATCTCCGGCGCCGGGAGGATCAGCGGTGGGACCTACGATCGGGTCACGATCTCCGGTGCGGGGAAGGTGATAGGTGATCTCGCGGCAAACGAGCTGCGCATCTCCGGCGCGGGGAAGGTCGAGGGCAAGGTGCGGGCCCGGGAGATCGTGGTCTCCGGGAGCACGACGTTCACCGACAGCGTTCACGGGGATGAGATGCGGGTAAGCGGCAGCGCTCGCATCGAGGGGCGGGTCGAGGTGAAGGAGCTCAAGTGCTCGGGGAGCATCAAGGTGCACGGCGGGATCTCCGCCCAGTACTTGAAATCGAGCGGGCACCTTCAGGTAGATGGGGACGTTTCTGCTGAGATCTTCAAGGCGAGCGGAGGGTTTCAGATCGAAGGGCTTCTGTCCGCCGACCACGTCGAGATAGCGATCGGCGGGGCGTGCCTGGTCCAGGAGATCGGGGGCGAGCGGATCGACGTGCGCCGCGGCGGATGGCGGGAGAAGGGGATCCTGTTCGATGGGTTGATAAAGCTGTTCACCGGCGGGGGGACGGCCGAGCTGCGCGCCGGGCTGATCGAGGGGGATGAGGTCCATCTCGAGGACACGATCGCTGATACAGTGAGGGGAAAGACGGTGGAGATCGGCCCGGGGTGCAAGATCGGGACGGTGGAGTACTCCGAGTCCCTGCGGGTGGCGTCCGGGGCGAAAGTCAAGAACAAATCGCGCTTGGGGAGTGAGTGATGATCGGGTTCATCCTCGGGATGGTGGGATTGGTCGTCGGGGTAGTGGAAGCCGTCATCGGGCTCCTGTGCAGCCTGGCAGGAAGCGTGATCACCATGGTCCTCCTGGCAGTGATCATCGTTGGATCGATCCTCTTCTCTCCCGCTTTCCTCTTGGCAGGGCTCGTCCTCGCTGCGTTCGCCATAATCAGGAAGCTGGGGCGCGAGCTTGACTCCTATTGAACCGTGTTCCCCTCCGACCGCACTAACAAGGGATCAGAATGCCGGAAGTAAGACGAAACTGGAAGGCTCCGTTTTTCACGATCTGGATCGGACAGCAGTTCTCCCTCATCGGGAGCCAGCTCGTCCAGTTCGCCCTCGTTTGGTGGCTGACCAAGACGACCGGCTCGGCGACCGTCCTTGCCACAGCGACGATGGTGGCGATCCTCCCTCAGGTCCTTATCGGTCCGTTCTCCGGAGCGCTCGTCGACCGGTTCAGCCGCCGGACGGTGATGATCGTCGCCGATGGGGCGATCGGGCTCGCATCGGCGTGGCTCGCCTACATGTACTTCTCCGAGGCGGTTGCGGTGTGGCACATCTACCTGATCATGGCCGTCCGGGCGATCGGGGGCGGGTTTCACTGGCCGGCGATGGCCGCCTCCACCTCCCTGATGGTTCCCGACCGCCATTTGACCCGGGTCGCCGGCCTGAACCAGACGATGCAGGGGGTGACGAACATCATCGCCCCGCCCCTCGGCGCGATCTTCCTTGCGATCCTGCCGATGTACGGAATCCTGGGGATAGACGTCGCCACCGCCGCAATCGCCATCTTCCCCCTGTTCTTCATCCCGATCCCCCAGCCGGTTCGGACGGCGACGGAAGTCAGGCCGTCCTACCTGTCCGAGGTCAAGGAGGGGTTCAGCTATGTGTGGAGGTGGAAGGGACTCCTCTGGATCATCGGCGGGGCGATGCTGATCAACTTCGCCGTCGACCCCGCGTTCTCACTTCTCCCCCTCCTGGTGCGGAAGCACTTCGGCGGGGAGGCGCTCCAGCTGAGCTGGCTCGAATCGGCGTTCGGTGCCGGGGTCGTCCTCGGCGGGGTGCTGTTGAGCGTGTGGGGTGGATTCCAGCGGCGCGTGTTCACATCCCTATTCGGGATCGTCGGCATGGGGGCGGGGATCCTGTTCCTCGGTCTCCTCCCCGGGAGTGGGCTGTGGTACGCAATCGGAACCCTCCTGGTCGTCGGGTTGATGAATCCCCTCGCCAACGGGCCGTTGATCGCCATCCTCCAGTCCACAGTGGCGCCGGAGATCCAGGGGAGGATCCTCTCCTTGCTCGGCAGCTTGGTCACGGCGATGTCACCCTTGAGCCTCGCCATTGCCGGACCGGTTGCTGACCTATTGGGGATCCGGTTTTGGTACGTTCTCGGTGGGGCGACGATGCTCGCTGCCGGAATCGGCGCGTTCTTCGTCCCGGCGATCATCCACCTGGAGGACGGCCGCGGCGCGCTCGAGGAACCGGTCTCGGAGGACTCTAAGATCGGTTCTGCTACCGGTTGACGGTATGGATCGCCCGGCCGAGGGCGTTCTCCGCCGCCTCCTTCAGTCCCTCGGGGAGGGTCGGATGGGGATGGACCGAATCGGCGATCGCCTCCAGAGTAAGACCGTTCTGTACGGCCACCGCCGCCTCCGAGATCAGATCGGAGGCCTCTGCCCCGACGATTGTGACCCCGAGGATCCTTCTCGTCTTTGCGTCGGCGACCACCTGGAAGAACCCGTCCGGGGCGTTCATCCCGAGCGCTTTTCCGAGAGCGGCATACGGGAATCGGCCGACGAGGGGTGTATAGCCCTCTTCCTTTGCCCTCTTCTCGGACATCCCGACCGAGGCGAGCTCAGGTGAGGTGAATATCGCCTGGGGGATCGTTCCGTAGTCGAGGGGGTAGTCCTCGCCGGCAAGGTGCGCTGCGAGCCGCAGCCCGTCAGCCGAGGCCTTGTGGGCGAGCATCGGGCCGGGGACGAGATCCCCGATCGCGTAGATCCCCGGCACGCTCGTCTCCAGGTTCTCATCCACGACAACGAACCCGCGCCGGTCGAGCTCGATCCCGATCTTCTCCAGCCCAGCCGAGTTCGGTTTCCGTCCGACGGCAAGGAGGATCCGATCGGCAGGGAACTCCTCCTCCTTCGTGTTAACCACTACGCCGTCGTCCTTATTCGCGTATCCCGTCGCCGCCGCTCCGGTCCGGATCTCGATCCCCATCGCTTTGAGCCCTGCCCGCACCCGGGCGATCGCCCTCCGGTCGAGGTCGAGGCCGGGGAGGATCTCGGGCATCAGCTCGAGGACGGTCACCCGGCTCCCCAGCCGAGAATAGATCGTGGCGAGCTCCAATCCGATCACCCCGCCGCCGATCACGACGAGTCGCTCCGGAATGGCATCGGGGCTCAGGGCTTCGGTCGAGGACCAGACAACCGGATCGGAGAAGGAGAATCCCGGGATCTCGACCGGGGCTGATCCGAGCCCGAGTACGAGCCTCTCTCCTGTGATCGCCGCGCCGGTCGAGAGCGAGACCTCTCCGGGGCCGGTGATCTTCGCTTCGGCCTTGATCAGGGTTACCCCGTTCGCTGCCAGGAGCTTTTCCACCCCGGAGACGAGCCGTTCAACGATCCCCTCTTTCCAGGAAATCAGCCGGGGAAGGTCGATGTGCGGCGGCGCGAATTCCATTCCGAAGTCACTTCCCTCCTTTGCTCGCGCGAGGAGCTCAGTGGCTGCGAACAGTGCCTTGGTCGGGATGCAGCCGCGGTTCAGGCAGACCCCGCCGACCCGGTCCCGCTCGACGAGCGCCGTCTTCAGCCCGAGCTGTGCCATCCGGATCGCTGCCACGTACCCGCCCGGTCCTCCCCCGATTATCACTACATCGTAATCCATTTCCCCTCCTTTCCGACAAGATACCCGCGGCATTCCTCCCCTTCAACCCGACGTCTAACTTCCTGAGAAAAGAGGCATAATCAATATGATGGTTACGGATATTTAATATTTGTGACCATCCGACAAGGGCAAAACCTTCGTGAGGAGGTGACGCAAAGCCACGGGCCCGTAGGCGGGCAGCCGGGCTGCCGAAGATGGTCACGAAGAGCCGTTGGCTGATTTTCGCGGTATTAACCGCCGGGTTACTAGTTTTACTGATCTACCCGCAGCTCCCTCGTGTCGCTGGTGGTGCGGGCGGGGACGGGACACCCGGGATTGCCGCCGCTGACCTGGCGTGGAACGTGGAGCAGATCGAGGCTCCCCGGGCGTGGCGAAAGACGGCGGGATCGCATGACATCGTCGTGGCAGTGATCGATTCCGGGGTCGATTGGACCGTCCCCCAGCTTGCGGGAAAGATGTGGACCAACCCGGGTGAGATCCCGGGAAACGGGATCGACGACGATCATAACGGCTACGTCGACGATGTCCATGGCTGGGACTTCCGCGATAATGACTCGAGCTCCCTCTCCGGGTCGAAGATCAATTGGCACGGCACGTTTGTCGCCGGGATCATCGCCGCTCAGCCGGGGGATGATAAGGTGGCCGGGGTGGCACCGGGGATCAGGATCATGGACGTCCGAATCCTCGACTCGCGGAACCTGTTCTACAGCTCCGACTGGGGAAAGTTCGCCAAGGCGATCGACTACGCAGTCGATAACGGGGCGCGGATCATCAATCTGAGCATCTACGCGAACGGGAAACCGCCGGTCGTGTTCGAGAACGCCGTTAAGCGCGCGGCGGCCCGGGGGGTGATCGTAGTCGGGATCGCCGGGAACGACGGGAAGGGGGCGGTGAGCTATCCTGGCCGCTATCCATGGGTCCTCGCGGTGTCGGCGACGGATCGTGCCGATCATCTCGCGCGGTTCAGCAACTACGGCCCCGAAGTGGCGGTAAGCGCACCTGGGAATAAAGTACTCTCCCTCTTTCCGGGTGGTGTATCCGGAACCGGTTCAGGTACCTCGTTTGCCGCGCCGCACGTCGCGGGGACGCTGGCGCTCATTCTCTCTGCGAACCCGAGATTGACACCAGCCGCGGCGGTCGATGTCCTCAAGAAGACGAGCGTTCCACTCGGAGATCCGGACCGCTACGGTGCGGGACGGGTCGACGCAAATCGGGCGGTTGCTCTTGCGGCGAGCGAGCGCGACTGAACCCTTGCCCCTCTCGGACCTCACCTCCATAATCTCTCCGGGAGGGGCATCTTGCTTGTTGGATTCCATCTATCGATCGGGAGAGGGTTTGCTGCGGCGGTCGATTCCGCTGACGCCTTGGGGATAACCGCGCTGCAGATATTTACCCACAACGCTTCCGCATGGCGGATGAGACCGATCGAATCTGCGGCCGCGGTTGCGTTCCAGAGGCGGCTCGAGAGATCCTCCCTCAAGTACGTCGTCGTCCACACGGGGTACCTCCTCAACCTGGCGAGCCCGGACGAATCCCTGTTCGAGCGGTCGGTCGCGGCCCTGACCGAGGAGATCTCCCGTGCCGGCGCACTCGGGATCGCCCGGGTCGTCACCCACCTCGGGGCGCATGTGGGGTCGGGAAGGGAGGCCGGGATGACCCGGATCATCGCTGGGCTGGAGCGGGTAATCGGTTCCGAGGCGTTCGCTCGCTATCCATTCGTCCACTTGCTCCTGGAGAACACTGCGGGAGCAGGGACGACGATGGGGGCCACGTTTTCGGAGTTGGGGAGGATCATCTCCGGGCTCTCCGATCCCGCCCGGGTTGGAGTCTGCCTTGATACCTGCCACGCGTTCGCCGCCGGATACGACCTGCGCGATCCGACCGGGCTGGAGGCGACGCTTGCCGAGTTCGAACGGAGGATCGGGCTTGCGCGCCTTGATCTCATCCACCTCAACGACTCCGCCTACCCGTTGGGATCGCGCCGCGACCGGCACGCCCATATCGGGCGAGGGAATATCGGGGAGTCCGGGATCGCGAACATCATCAACCATCCCAACCTCCGTGATCTCCCGTTCATCCTCGAGACCCCAAGGCTGATCGATGGGGAAGATGCAGATCCGATGAATCTGCGTGTGGTGTGGGCATTGCGGCGCGAAAGTGATATGATGCAGTGAATGAGCACGAAGCGAGGTGAGCGCCGTGCCGATCTACGAACACAGGCAGCTGGGAAAGACGATACTCGGGATCATCGGGATCAGCCTCACCCTTATCGGGCTCCTGTTAGCCCTCGTCCCCGATGATCGACCCTTGATCCCCGTAGTCGCTCCGATCCTTGCGGTGGCCGCTCTTGTCGCTTTCCTGTTCGGCTCGCTCACCGTCGTTGTGACCGAGGAACGGGTGACCGCCTCGCTCGGTCTGGGACTGATCCGGAAGAGCTTCCGGATCGAGGAGATCCGCGATGCGCGGGCAGTACGGAACCACTGGTACTACGGATGGGGGATCAGGCTGACCCCGACCGGTTGGATGTTTAACGTCTCGGGGTTCGACGCGGTGGAGATCGAGCTGAAGAACGGGCGGAGGTTCAGGATCGGGACCGACGAGCCGGAGCAGCTTCTGGCCGCGATCAAGCAGGCTGCCCGGCTAAACTAAGGAGACGAAATGATCGCGTGGATATGGCACGGACGTGAGTCTGCTCAGGGTCGCATCTTGCATTCCCGCATTAGATTCTATTGGCAGCTGATGTACCTCATACCCCGTGATCCCGCCGCTTC
>JAGGSO010000101.1 GCA_021159055.1 Candidatus Bipolaricaulota bacterium
AAGCTTCTCTTCTGGAGTTAGCTCATAACCGATCGTGCGTGTATGGCGCGGCTTGAATAGCGGATTCTTCTCCCAGTCGACCATCTCTTCCTTCAGTCGGCGGAGAAAGAATCGATTCCGTGCACGGGTGACCGAAGTCTCTTCATCCGCCCCGTAACTTTCCACTTGCTCACGCACGCGGTCAGTGACGTACTCATCCTTTTGAAAAAGATCCTCATCGAGCAACATAAGAAGTCGACGGAAGGTGTCCTTGCGGCCGCGATGAGGAGTGGCGGTGAGAAACAGCAAGTGATCCGTGTTTTTTGCGATCGCTTCGACCGCTTCGTAACGCTTGCTTGGATCGAGCTTGCGCCCGTATTCATACGCAGAGAGCTTGTGCGCCTCATCGACGACTACAAAGTCCCACGGGGTCGCCTTCGCTGCGTTCAGGCAGCTCTCATTGCGGGCGAGGAAGTCCATAGAAACGACGTAGAGTCCCTCATCATACCGGGCAAACTGATCGGGTTCCGCGTCGAACGAGGCTCGGTTGACCAACCGTGTGGATAGCCCGAACTTCTCCTGTAGCTCTTCTTTCCACTGCTTGGTCAAACCTCCTGGAGTGATGATCAGAATCTTCTTGATCGCCCCCCGGAAGAGGAGCTCCTTGATCAAGAGCCCGGTCATGATCGTCTTTCCCGCTCCGGTGTCATCAGCGAGGAGGAAGCGAATACGAGGAAGGGGAAGGAGGTAACGATAAACAGCCTCAATTTGATGCGGAAGGGGATCGACTACGCTGGAGTTGACAGCGAATAAAGGATCAAACTGATAGGCGATGCGGATACGTTCGGCTTCAGCGCCGAGAAGAAATGCGTTCGGATCGCCGTCCAACAGGCGAGTCGTCCCGCGAACTTTCTCCAACCTTCCGAGTTCTTCCTGAGATAACGGGCGAATTATGAAACGGTGGGACTGTGTTCCTATCCCCTCGATGAGTATCTTATCCCCAAACGGTGAGATCTCGCGGATCTCAACGAGCTCAGTAGAGTCTAATCCGGATACAACATCGCCTATCTTGAGATTCGGTTCCCTGCCGTCCACGTCCTCCAACGGATGGTCCTTTCCTAAAAAGTCACTTATTCATTATACAGTAATTAGCCCAATAAAAGCCATCCCTGCTTAAAGTTCCAGTAGACTGACCCAGGTAGCAATTATTCCTCTTAAATTTCGACTTTTGTCCCTGCCCTGACGTCGATGTAGCAATCACTAAACTCCTCAGCGAGGATCGCGATCGCCCGCTCGCCGGTGCAGTGGCACGGCCCGAGCTGCCGTATCCCTAGGTCCTTCAGTTGTGCTGCGATCATTTGCACTTCAGCTTCGGACTTGGCCAAGAGGTGAAACCCGCCGATCACGAGCCGCAACGGCCCGCCGGCGAGCTCGGTGGCCACCCGCGCGATATTCACGATCCCGGGATGGGCACAGCCGGTGATGAGGATCGGCCCATCCTCGCCCTCCACGATCAGCGATTGCTCCACGATCCCCTTTCCGAGCCCGCCGGTGGAGCGAAGCCCAGGATGGAACTCGACCGGTGAGTTCACCGGGATCCCATCCAGTTTTTCGTCGGCGATCCGCTTCTTGAACCCGGAGGAGAACGAGTCCGGGTAGACCACGGTCAATCCCTTGTGCAGGGCGGATGAGATCGCGCCGACGTGGTCGCAGTGCTCGTGAGAGAGGAAGAGGTAGTCCGTTGTCTCGAGATCGACCCCGAGGGCGGCGGCGTTGTGCTCGAGGACGATCTTGTCCGCGCCGGTGTCGAACAAAAGCCGCGTCCCCCCCAGTTCGACCAGGGCGGAGAACCCCCAGCCCGGGTAGAGGTCATCCCGGGCAATCCGATTGTCGTATATCACCGTGATTTGTCCCATCTAGCCCTCCTTAATCGCGTAGTAACTCTTCCCATCCCGCGTGCGGCGCTCGATCCTCCCCGCCTCGGCGAGCCGGGCGAGGTACTTCCCGACCTCGGCCGGATTGATCCCGAGGGAGTCGGACAGATCGACGGTGGTGCACGGCCGGACCGCGAGGATCCTGATGATCTCGGCCTCGATCTCATCAGCGCGTGCGAGCTTAGAGCGCGACGAGGTCCGCTGTGGAACGACCACGATCGGGATCCCGGGCAACGCCGCCTCCATCCGGGCCTGGATCCGATTGAGCTGCTCCGCGGGAACGGGATCGACCGGTTCCTCCGGCGGGCGCACAGGGGAGTTCAGATCCACCTCGCACGGCTCGATCGCCCGCACCCTCTCGATGAGTCGGGAGACCGCTGCATCGTCGGCGTTCGAACCGTAGCGCTCCGACTGAACGAGCATCACCTCAAGCCGAACCGGGACCCTTCGCGCGAGCCTTCCGATCGCGTCCGCAATCGCATCGATCTCGAACCCGTACGCCGGCCGGTTGATGCGCACGAACGTCGGTTGATCGCCGGCGTCGAGGGAGGGAACGACGAGGTCGAAGCTCGCCGCTGCGGCGAACACCTCGGGCCGGGTGAGCAGGGAGGAGTTGGTGATGAGCGCGATCGGGATCTGGGTGAATCTACGAATCTTCTCCACCGCCTCCCCGAGTCGCGGGTTGAGCGTCGGCTCCCCTGAGCCGGAGAACGTGATGTAATCGATGTGGGAATGCTCTGCGAGCGCGGCCTTGACCGCATCGGCGATCTCATCCGGGGTCGGGAATGGCTCGGCGACCTCCTCTGGGCCGTGCACCTTGTACCGCTTCCTCCCGAGCTGGCAGTAGACGCAGTCGAACGTGCAGACAAGCCGCGGGATCGGATCGATCCCGAGCGACATCCCGAGTCGCCGCGACGGTACCGGACCATAGACGATCGCCATCTTCCCTCCTACAGCTCGATCAGCCGCGGGGTCATCGTCACGGAATCGAGGACGACGACGGTCGATTTCCCGGTCAGCCAGCCGCACGCCTCGCCGGGGTTGACCACGACCGTATCTCCCTCCCGGATGTCGATCTCGTGGGTGTGGCCGTAGATCACAAGGTCGTAGTCGCTGCTTTTCACCAGCGATTCGATGAACTTCGGCTCGTGCATCACCACGCCCCGCTTCCCGGCGAACTCGAATTCGTGATAGTCGGGGTAGATCCGCCCGATCTCCTTGAATCGCTCCACGAGGTACAGCCGTTCCCCATCGTTGTTTCCGAATACGCCGATGAACGGGGCGGTGAGCTTTCCAAATTCGTTTGCCGTGATCGGGGAGATGAAGTCCCCGGCGTGGATCACAAGGTCGACCCCCTCGGAGTTGAACAGCTTCACCGCCTTGGCGATCGCCGGCATGTTGTCGTGGGTGTCGGAGATGATCCCGAGCTTCATTTTCCCTCCTCCAGCGTCTTCATGACCTCGTCGGCGATGCGGAAGAACGCCCCCGAGGCCGCAGCATCAGGGTCGGAGAGGACGATCGGCTCGCCGGAGTCGCCGCCGACGCGCGCCTTCAGGTCGATCGGGACCTCGCCGAGGAACCTGAGCCCCAGCTCAGCCGCCACGCGCGCTCCGCCTCCCTTCCCGAACAGCTCGATCCTCCCCCCGCAGTGGGGGCAGATCAGCCCGGACATGTTCTCCACGATCCCGATTGCCGGGACCTCCATCTTCTTCGCCATGTTCGCCGCCCGGCGGGCGTCGATCAGGGAGACCTCCTGCGGGGTGGTGACCACGATCGCGAGCTGTGGCTTCGTCCGCTTGGTGATCGTCAGGACCTCGTCCCCGGTTCCCGGAGGGAGGTCGCCGATCAAGAGGTCGAGGTCTCCCCAGCCTACCTCCCCGATCAGCTGGTCGAGCGCCTTGGATCGGAGCGGTCCGCGCCAGATGATCGGAGTACCGGGAGGGATCATCGACGCGAGCGAGACGAACTTCACCCCGTCCCGCTCGTGGGGGACGATTCTCCCTCCTTCCGCGTGTGCCTCCCCCTGTAGCCCGACCATCTGGGGGACGTTCGGGCCGGTGATGTCGGCGTCGAGGAGTCCGACCTTTTTTCCCCGCTTTGCCAGAGCAAACGCGAGGTTCACCGCCACGGTCGTCTTTCCCACTCCCCCTTTGCCGCTGAACACGACGATCCGGTGACGGATTCGGCTCAGCGTCTCCTCGATTTCCTTGTCCACCGCCGAGGCCGGCGGAGGCGTTACGTTAACGCTCATCATTCCTTCCTTTCCCCGAATATTGCGCTTCCGATGCGAACCATGTTCGCTCCTTCCTCGATCGCAATCCTGTAGGTGTTGCTCATCCCCATCGAGAGGTACCGCATCTCGACGTTCGCCAACCCGAGCGCCTGCAACTCGTCGAACAGCCGTTTCGTCTCCCGGAAATACGGCCGGGCGAGCTCAGGCTCACCGAACCGCGGCCCCATCGTCATCAACCCCTGCACCTTGACGTGGGCAAGCTCGGCCAGCCTGCGCACCAGCTCCTCCACCGCCTCGGGGAGGACCCCGGCCTTCTGCGGCTCGCGGCCGGAGTTCACCTCCACTAAGACCGGCATGACTTTACCCTGTTTCGCGCACTCCCGGTCGATCCTCTCCCCGAGCTCGAGCGAGTCGACGGTCTCGATCATGTCAAAGATTCCAACCGCCCTCTTCACCTTGTTCTTCTGCAGGTGACCGATCATGTGCCAGGGGGCGATCCGCCCGAGGACGGAGAACGCGTCAGCCGCCTCCTGCACGTAGTTCTCCCCGATCGCATGCACCCCGGCAGAGACGGCTCGCCGGATCTCGTCCGGCGTTCTCGTCTTCGCCGCGGCGACGAGGGTGACACCATCCGGGAGCTCGGAGAGGATCCGCTTTACGTTCTCCTCGATCATTCCGTCATCCCCTCTCGCACCTGTTCCCGCAGGATCACCGTTCCGAGCGGCGCCCCGGCCTCCCGCGCGATCACCGGGCACTTCACCTTGAACAAAAAGAAGATCGGTCCAGGGACGTCGGAGAGCCCTTCAAAGTTTCCCTGCCCCTTGGCGATGATCAGCTCGGCCCGGCGAAACTCAGTCAGAAACTCGTGAGAGCAGTCGGAAAGCAGCGTCCCGGGGGCGTCGGAACCGTTCGCGATTACCGTTGCTATGGCATCCAGCCCGACGTAACGCGCGTCGGCCATGGTGGCGTCGTTTATCGTCGGGGCACCGCGGACCGCGAACGTGACCTCCTTACCACGGCGCACCAGCTCCTCCACCAGGATCCGATCGCAGACGATCTCCCCGGCGTTATCCCCCAGGTAGAGGACCCGGTCCACCTCCGCCAGCCGCTCCACGAACGCGCGGTACTGGGCGGCATCGAGCGGCTCATCCAGGGCGCGGGAGAACGAGTCCTCCGCCATCCGTTCGACCGACCCGTCCGCGGTGTTAGCCCCGAAGTCGATGACGTTCCCCGCTCCGGCGATCTTGATCGCCGCGAGGAGAGGATCGGGGGAGCCCTCCACCCGTCCCTTTAACTCGGGGTACAGCCTGAGCCCGAGGTCGTTCGACTCCCGCTTCACCGCCGCGTACGGATCGGGGACCCCGGTCACCTCCCGCACCGCCCGGTGGACGAGCTGCCCGATCTCCACCGGAGTGGCCCCCATCGAGACAGTGGGGAGGAGCCGGGCGACTCGATCGAGGGCGGCTCGTTGCAAGGCCGGATCATCGGTCGCCATCCGGGCCGCCTCGAGCGCCTGGCGCATGAAACAGGGGAAACAGTCGAGATACGCCTTCATTGCGCTTGCAATGATACGCCCTTGTGGTGCAATCCGCTAAACGAAACGCCGGGGAACACTCCCCGACGCCGTTTCATCCGCACGATCCGTTATTCTCGGATCATCTTCGTCCCGCACTTGGGGCATTCCACCTCGTAGCACGGGACGCCCACCTTGTGCGGAACCCTCTCCCCGCAGTTGGGGCAGACGCAGTACCCGGACGGGCCTGCCCCGGCGCGGTTTCCTCCCATCCGCCCGCGGCCCATTCCACCGCGGCCGCGGCCCATCCCGGTTCCCGGACCGGCTCCCGCCGGCCCTGTTCCGTCTCCTCTTGGCATGAGTACCTCCTCTTCTTAAAGTCGTCGATAGACCTTCTTCGTCGCTTCCTTAAACCGCTGCGTCCCGCCGGCCTGGCTCACGATCGTCAGAACCTTGCTTGGATCGGTCACGATCGATCCGAACAGGTGCCGCACTCCATACTCCCCGAGGAGCGGCGCCATCGGGGTCGTCGGCCCGATGATCGCCACCTCCTTCCCCTGCACCAGCTCGAGGAGGTGGTCGATCGTGCTGTTGATGAACGCAATCGCGGTCAGGATCACCACGTCGCACCGCGGCAGGATGCGTTCCGCCGCCCAGTCGGGGAGCACGTTCGGCGCGAGCTTGCGCCGCTCGAACACGTAGAGATCTTTAGCCCGCCGCTCGATCGCCGGGATGAACGGCTCGAACCAGCCGACCATCCCCACCGTCGCTCCATCGATCGGGAGGACCGTAAGCGGATCAGGGCTCGGGGCCCCGTCGCGGTTGAGCACCCCGTTCAGCGTCGCCATCCCGACCGTGGCTGCAATCGGATCCGGAACGAGGACGTATTCCGCCACCTCGTCCGCCTGTTTACCGAGCAGCTCCCCGGCCCGCTCCAGGTAGGTGCAGCAGGAGCTCGTCCCCTCAGTGACCGTACCGGCGAGCCCGCACGCTCCATCGTCGAGCAGAACGGCGGTGTAGCCGAGGCCGATCCTGACATCGGCGATCCGCCGCTGCCGCAGCTCGGGGCGCGCCGTCTCCAGAAGCCTGTCGACGATCATGCGACCTCCTCCATGAACCGGGAGTAGATCTCCCGCATCGCCTTCCCCGCCGGGCTTTCCTCCGCCTCGACCGCGCTCTTCCCCTGGAGCATCAGGCGTGGGACCATCGGGTCGTACGGGATCCGGCCGAGGATGGCGAGCCCCTCCTTGGTGGCGAATTCCTCGAGCTGGGCGCTCACCCCTTCGTTCAAGTCGAACTTGTTGATCACGAGGTACGCCGGGATGCGGAAGTGGCGCACCACCTTCATGATCCGCTCCAGGTCGTGCATTCCGGACAGGCTCGGCTCGGTGACGAGGATGACCGCGTTTGCCCCGCTCACCGAGGCGATCACCGGGCAGCCGATCCCAGGCGAGCCGTCGATCACGAGCCGCTCTGCCTTCAGTTCCTTCCCGAGCTGGTATGCCCGCTGCTTCACTGCGGTGACGAGCTTCCCCGAGGTCTCCTCCCCCGGATAGAGCTCGGCGCTCGCCAGTGGTCCGAGGCGGGTGTCCGCGATGTACCACCTTCCGGAGATCCGGGGGGAGAGGGTGATCGCATCGGTCGGACAGACGTAGGCGCACGCTCCGCACCCCTCGCACAGGAACGGGTCGATGTTGAAATCCGCGTCGATCGCCCGGAAGCGGCAGACGCGGAGGCACTCCCCACAGTTGATGCACTTGGCATCGTCCTTGACCGCCTCCTTCGATCCCTGGAACTCCCCTTCATTCTGAATCTCCGGATCGAGGAGGAGGTGGAGGTTCGCCGCATCGACGTCGCAGTCAGCAAGGACCTTGTTCTCCATCAGGACAGCGAACGCCCCCGCCAGCGACGTCTTCCCGGTCCCACCCTTGCCGGAGAGGAAAAGTACGCTCTTCATTCTACGCCCCCTTTCTGTACGAGTTCGGCAGTCGCCGTTTCGTACAGCGCCTGGAACCGCTCCTTCCACTCCGGGATCGCGTCGACGAGCGGGATCCCTTGGGAATA
>JAGGSO010000102.1 GCA_021159055.1 Candidatus Bipolaricaulota bacterium
GCCATAACCTATCTTCTACAGTTGCAAATTGAAGTTGCCTTTTAAAGGGCGTTATAGGGCCTGGGCTGAGGGCTTGGCACCACGCTCGGTCTTTTGCTTGCTGTACCAGTGGCAGGATTGTTATCCTTGTTCCCGGCAGCACCTTGCCGCATACGCCCTTAAGTGACGTTCGGAGCGGATCCGCTTTCCTTAATGGCGCACCTTCTCTCGATCCGATGGTAGATCCTGTAGTTCAGCTTTGCGACGTGTGCTTCCTCTTTGCGCGATACATGGCCTCATCGGCCTCGCGCAGGAGTTGATCGACCGATTTCTCCACACTCGGGTCCCAGATCCCCACACCTGTACTCAACCCGATCTTCAACTCGTCCAGGCCCTCTTCGGCACACCAACGGGCGAAAGCCCGGCGCAGTCGAGTCGCCACACACTGAGCGCTTCCATTCATCTCGGGGAGTATGATCAAGAACTCATCGCCGCCATAGCGGAACAGGAGATCGGTCTCCCGGACGGTCCGGCAAATGAGTTGGGCCACCCCCTTCAGCACCTCATCCCCGCGGAGATGGCCGAACCGGTCGTTTATCAGTTTGAAATTGTCGATATCCATGATCAAAAGGGCGAACGGGTGTCCGTAGCGCTTAGCCCGCTCCCACTCCCGCTCCAGCATCTCAGCCAGATAGCGACGATTGTACAGGCCGGTGAGCGGATCGCGGATGGCCTGGGCTCGTAGCTCGTTCTCCAGCTCCACGCGCCGCAGGGCCTCCTCCACGTGGCCGACGAGGAGCTCGGCCATCCTCACGTCGTCTTCAGTGAACGCGTTTTCCCGTTTCGCGGCCGCTTGAAAGACCCCCCGCTCACCGATGGGGACGCTGATGAATGAACGGTACTCCTCAGCGGCCACGGCCTCAGGAAAGTCCGCTGGGTCCCCGAACAGGGTCCTTCCCTCCTGAATGGTCCGCCAGGCGATTCCGCCTTGATCTTTATGGATCCGTGGCGCCCCAGGAGGGGAAAGCCCCTCCAAATTAGCCCGGCTCACCAGCTCGTCCCCCTCCCGCACTGCGAGGTCACATTCGTCGAATCCCAGAATATTCCTCGCCGCCCTGATGGCGTTTCTCCATACCTCCTCTTCACTCGCGCAAGCCCCGAGCTCACGGGCAGCAAGGTGAAGCTCCTCCAGACGACCACGGAGTTCGCGCTGGGTCTGCTCCGACTGCCTAACGGCCTCCATTGCCTCCTGCGCTGCGAGGGCTACGGCCGCTTGGTTAACGAGTGCCCCGAACAAGCGGATGTCCCCGCGGGAAAAGCCGTTCGGTTCCGTGGAGACCGCGGCGAACACTCCAAGGATCTTTCGTTTCACCATCAGCGGGATGAGAAGCTTGGCCCCTTCCCCAAACAGGTCCTCATCCCCAAATGCGCTTGCTGAAAGATCGGGAAGGTAGAGCCACCTACCGGTCCTAATCACCTCTGCTACGGGACTTGCCCCGTGCGTAAGATCAACTGTACGCCCGATACTCTCCTGCGGAAGCCCATAGGCGGTTACCAGCCGAAGCTCCTTCGCCTCCTTATCCAGGAGGAAGACTGCACACACCTGCGCACCAAGGAGATGGTGGCCGATCTGAACCACCCGCTCACAGACCTCATCTTTGCTTTTGGAAAGAGCAAGCCCACGGGAGAGCCGGTACACGCCCCGTAGACGCGCCTCTGCTTTCTTACGCGCGGTCACGTCACGGTTGACCGACAAGGTCGCCGGCCTTCCCTGGTACTCGATCAGGGTCACCGCACACTCGGTCCAGTACTCGACTCCATCTTTGCGCCTCTTCCTCTCTTCGAAGTAGATGGTCTCCCCCCGCGCCAGCTTCTCGTTAGCCGTTTCATAGGTAATTGCAGGCTCCTCAGCCGCAAGGTCGCGCATGATGTTCATGCCGATGAGCTCCTCGCGGGTGTAGCCGGACTGCCGGGCAGCGGCGGGGTTGGCCTCGAGGATTGTGCCATCGAAGCGGGTGATGTACACCGCGTCGGCGAGCCGCTCGAAGAATAGCTGGAATCTCCTCTCGCTTTCCCGGAGCCTCCGTTCAGCCTCCACCCGGGCGGTGAGGTCCCGCCCCACCCCGACAAAGCACCTTCGGCCTTTCCCTTCATAAGAGGCAATGGCCCACTGAACGGGGAACCTCGTCCCGTCCTTCCGCAGTCCCTCCACCTCCAGAAGACGGTGTTCTGCACGGCCGTTGGCAAGATTCTTCTTAAACACCTCTTCATGGCGTTTCTTGTACTCTTCCGGCATGAGAAGCGTTACCGGCCTTCCTAAGACTTCCTCTTGCGAGTAGCCGAAGAGCTTGGCTGCCCCGGGGTTCCAGGAGCGGATCCTTCCTTCCGCGTCGATGGTCACCACGGCATCCGGGAGGGCACTAAGTAGATTCCGGAGCTCGGACTCCCTTTCGGCGAGCCGCTCCCGGTCCATGGCTGCCCGAACCGCTAGGGCGATCCCCTCCCGTACCCCTTCCAGGCGCTTGAAATCTGACTGCGAAAAAGCGTTTGGATCCTGCTTGTTGTCGAGGTTGAAATAGGCAATAATTTTTCCTTCGTAAGCGATGGGAAAGGTGAGAAACGCCGCCACCGGAAATTCAGCTAGCATCTCTGCAACTTCCTTGGGGAGGTACTCTCTGTTCAGTTCGTGCGGGTTGCGGACGATGGCGGGGGTGTCCTGATACAGGATCTTCTGGAGCATCTTGTCCTTCGGGATCCTTGCTTGGGAGAGCTTTGCCAGGTTCCATCCCACAGCGGCCCGGAACTTAAAAACGCCTTCCGCTTCGTCAAGCACAAGGAGGGTTCCAGTTTGGGCCTGCGGGACAAGGGAGATGGCATGTTCCAGCAAGAGCTTACCCAGGGCCCTGAGGTCACGGGTGCGGTTGAGTGCCTTCAGAAACTCAAGTGGTACATTCTCCATCTTCCCGAGCTTGCCACTCTCCTTTTCAATGATTGTAACAATTTAAGAGGTTGCATCCATCCCGTGGCTTGAGGGGAAAAGGCGAGAAAACCTCTCCCTAATCGCGCTGTTCCATTTTCAGATCGGTGAGAGCTTGTGCAATGGATTCACAGAGATGGGGTAAGCTTCTGCGAGCAGCGTTCGTTCATCCCTTTGTAAAGCGTCGATGGTCGGAATTTCATCCAGGAGAGGATCACACCATCCCTATTGGAGTCATCCCTCTGCACGCTCCCATTCACCTCCCAGAATCCAGTCTTCTACAGCTTGTACCCGATCTTGCGCAGGAACTCCTTGCGGGTCTGGATGTCGGCATCGGTCTCGACGCCCTTGGGCGAATTCCCATCGATCACCCCGAGGATTCCGCGGCCCTGGTCGGTCTGCGCGACGATCACCTCGACCGGATTGGCGGTGGCGCAGTAGATGCGGCAGACCTCGGGCACGTCCTTGATCCGGTTGAGGACGTTGATCGGAAACGCGCCGTCGAGGAACACGATGAACATGTGCCCGGCTCCAATCGCCTGCGCGTTCTTCACCGCAAGATCGACCAACTTTTCATCGGTTCCGGTCTTGCGGACGAGGCACGGGCCGGATGCCTCGTTGAACGCGAGCCCGAACTTGATCCCAGGCACGGTCGTCACCAGCGCCTCGTGCAGGTCCTCGACCGATTTGATGAAGTGGGTCTGACCAAGGATCAGATTCAATCCATCGGGATTTTCGATCTTGACGGTCGTAAGCTCCATGTCATCCTCCTTTCAATTTCTCGGCGATCGCCTCTGGTTCGAGGGCGATCTCCGTCTCCTTACCGGTTTCCATCTCCTTCAGCCGTGCCGTGCCGGTTTTTACCTCGTCCTCTCCGATGACGATCACGTAGCGCGCCTTGATCTGGTCGGCGTACTTCATCTGCTTGCGCAACGACCGGCCGCGGTAGTCGAGGTCGACCCTGATTCCCTGCCGCCTGAGCGCGTGCGCCAGTTCCACCGCTGCATTCCGCGCCGCATCCCCGATGGTGACGAAGAAGAGGTCGACCCCGCTGCCGGATTCCGGCAGGAGTCCGCGCGCCTTGAGCACCAGGATCAGCCGCTCCATCCCACCAGCGAACCCGACTCCCGGAGTAGGAGGGCCTCCGAGCTGGGCCACCAGCCCGTCGTACCGCCCCCCGCCGAGGAGGGCGTCCTGCGCCCCCAGGTCCGTGGAGACGAGTTCGAATACGGTGCGCGTGTAGTAGTCGAGCCCGCGCACGAGCTTGGGATGACGAGCTCGAATACGGTGCGCGTGTAGTAGTCGAGCCCGCGCACGAGCTTGGGATCGATCCGGTAGGGGAGGCCGAGCTGATCGAGGTAGCCCTTGACCTTGTCGAAGTGGTCGCGGCACTCGTCGCACAGGTAGTCGACGCTCCCCGGCGCCCCGTGGATGTGCGGCTGACAGATCTCGTTCTTGCAGTCGAGGATCCTGAGCGGATTCTCGGCGTAGCGGCGCTGACAGTCGGGGCACATCTCCTTTATCCGCGGGGCGAAGTACTCCCGCAGGGCATCGCGGTAGCGGACCCGGTCCTCCGGGCAGCCGATGCTGTTCAGCCGCAGCGACAGGCCCGTGAGGCCGAGCGATTCCATCAGTGTCCAGGCAAGGTCGATCACCTCAACGTCGAGCGCCGGATCGAGCGCCCCGATCGCCTCCACCCCGTACTGGTGGAACTGGCGCGATCTCCCCTTCTGCGGCTTCTCGTAGCGGAACATCGGGCCGACGTAGTAGAGCTTCTGGAACGGTTCGGTGTTGAACAGACCGTGCTCGACGTAGGCGCGCACCACCGATGCCGTCGCCTCCGGGCGCAGCGTCAGGGACCTTCCCTTCTTGTCCGGGAAGGTGTACATCTCCTTGTTGACGACGTCGGTCGCCTCCCCGATCCCGCGCGAGAACAGCTCGGTATGCTCGACGATCGGAGGGCGGATCTCGCGGTAGTTGAACGCGCGCGCGATCTCGCGAATCCTGGCCTCCACCGCGGCCCAGTACGGGGTCTCGTCCGGGAGGATGTCGCGCATCCCCCGCACCGACTCGTACGCCATCAAAGCTCCTTCAGCAGGTTCATCATCTCGATCAAGGCCTCGGCCGCCTGGGCTCCCTTGTTCCCGAGCTTGGTCCCGGCCCGCTCGATCGCTTGATCGATCGTGTCGGCGGTGATCACCCCAAATGAGATCGGAACGTCGACCTCGAGGTTGAGGCGGGCGAGCCCCTTGGTGATCTCGCTTGCCACGTACTCGAAGTGCGGGGTCGCCCCCCGGATCACTGCGGCAAGCGCGATCACCCCGTCGTAGCGGCCGGAGGCGGCCATCCGCTGCGCCGCTTTCGGAACCTCGAACGCCCCCGGCACCCAGGCGACGTCGGTCGCTTCTTCCTCCACCCCGGAGCGGCGCAATCGGTCGAGGGCGCCGTCGAGGAGCCTTCCCGTGATCAAGTCGTTGAACCGGGAGACGACGATCCCGACCCGCAACCCCGCTCCGATGAGACTTCCTTCGTATACCTTTCCCATCCTGACCTCCTTACACGTGCTTCAACTGGTGGCCGAGCTTCTCCTTCTTCGTCCGTAAGTAATCCCGATTGTGCTCGTTCGGCGGGATCTCGATCGGGATCTGCTCCACGATCTTCAGCCCGTAGCCGGCGAGGCCGATCACCTTCTTCGGGTTGTTGGTGAGGAGGCGGATCGTGGAAAGCCCGAGGTCGGCGAGGATCTGCGCCCCGATCCCGTAGTCGCGCAGGTCGGCCGGGAACCCGAGCCGCTCGTTCGCCTCCACCGTGTCCAGCCCTTGGTCCTGGAGCCGATAGGCGCAGACCTTGTTCTTCAATCCGATCCCTCGCCCCTCCTGGCGCATGTACACGATCACCCCGCGCCCCTCGGCCTCGATCAGCTCCATCGCCCGGTGGAGCTGGTCACCGCAGTCGCAGCGCAGCGACCCGAACACGTCCCCGGTCAGGCATTCGGAATGCACCCGCACCAGGACGTTCTCCGCCCCGGCGACCTCCCCCTTCACCAGTGCGACGTGCTCCTTGTCGTCGAGCGGGCTTGCGTAGCTGACGATGCGGAAGTGTCCGTACTTGGTGGGGAGGTCCGCCTCGGCGACCCGAGTCACCAATTTCTCCGTGCGCTTGCGATGGGCGATCAAATCGGAGATCTTGACGATCCCGAGGTCGTGTTCTTTCGCGAGCCGCTCGAGCTCGGGGAGACGGGCCATCGATCCGTCCTCGTTCATGATCTCACAGATGACCCCGGCCGGTTTCAGCCCGGCGAGGCGGGCGAGATCGACCGCGGCCTCGGTGTGCCCGGCACGGCGAAGGACCCCGCCGGGGCGGGCGACAATTGGGAACACGTGCCCGGGCCGGGCGAGGTCATCCGGCGTGGAGTTTTCGTCGATCAGGACTTGAATCGTGTGTGCCCGGTCGTAGGCGGAGATCCCGGTCGTCACCCCTCTTGCCGCGTCGACCGATACGGTGAAGTTCGTCCCGTGCAGCGCGGTGTTCTCCGGGGCCATTGGGGTCAGGTTGAGGGCCTTCGCCCTCTCCTCGGTGATCGGGACGCAGATCAGTCCCCGTGCCACCCGGGCCATGAAGTTGATCGCCTCCGGGGTGGCGTGCTCGGCCGCGATCACGAGGTCGCCCTCGTTCTCCCGGTCCTCATCATCCACGATGATGAGCATCCTCCCGGCCTTGATCCTCTCGATCGCCTCTTCAATCGTGATGAACATTCAGCATCCTCTCCACGTATTTCCCCAGGATATCGAACTCCAGGTTCACCGCATCCCCGGGGTGACGGTCGCGCAGGTTCGTGTTCTCATACGTTTCCGGAATCACCGCGCAGACGAACCGCGCCGCCGTGACCCCGAACGCGGTCAGGCTGATCCCGTCGACCGCGATCGACCCCTTCTCCACCAGATAACGCGCGTACTCCGGCGGGTAGCCGAACACGAATTCCCATCCGGTCTCCCGTCGCACCATCTTCTCCACCCGCCCGATCGCGTCTACGTGTCCGAGGACGATGTGCCCATCGAGCCCGTCCTCCGGCCGGAGCGGGAGCTCCAGGTTCACCCGCGTCCCCGGACGGAGCTTCCCCAGGGTGGTGCGGACCGCCGTCTCACCGGATACGTCCGCGGTAAATCGCCTCCCGGTGAGGGCCCGCACCGTGAGGCAAACCCCATTCACCGCTACGCTTCCCCCCGGCCTGAGACGGGGGGCGATCCCCTCGGGGACATCCACCGTGATCGCTCCCGCTCCCGCGGCAACGACGGTCCCCACTTCACAAGTGATTCCTGTAAACATCGGTATTTTCGAGTTTAGCGGAACGGTTTTCCATTATCAACGAATTCGTCTTGGTGCGCCGCGACAAGCATTGACAAACTTTCCCATCCGGGCTATTATTTAGCAAACAACATGTGAGAGTGCTAACGATGGCGAGTGAGGAGCTTTCCGAGAGGCGTAGGCTGATTTTGAAGGAGATCGTGGACCGGTATATTCGGTTCCGCGAGCCCGTATCCTCGCGTATGATCCTCGAGGATTACGGGCTGCGGGTCAGTTCCGCCACGGTGCGGAACGAGATGAACGCCCTCGAGACGGCGGGATACATCGAGAAGCCCTACTCCTCCTCCGGGCGGATCCCGACGAAGAAGGGATACCGGTTCTTCGTCGATTGGCTCCTCGACCTGTCCGAGCTCAGTAAGAAGGAGCGACGGGAGATAGTGGAGGCCTATCAGATCCGCTGTCTGGAGGTGGGGGAGACGATGCGCCAGACCGCGTTCCTCCTTGGGAACATCACCGGTTACGCGGGATTTGTCATCCCGCCGCAGTGGGCGCGGATGCGCCTCGACCGGGTGGTCCTCGTCCCGATGGAGCCGCGGTTGGTCCTGCTCGTTGTCGTCTCCGAGATCGGGGTGGTCGAACACGGGCTGATCCCGCTCGAGTTCGACCTGACCGAGGAGGAGGTGGCACGGGCGATGGAGGCGATCAACGACACCCTGCGCGGAATGACCCTGGACGCGGTGCGCGCCGCGGCCGGGCGCGACGCCCCGGAGGGCTGGTACGACCGTTCGGTCCGGGTCGCCCTCCTCGTGATGCGCCGGCTCCTCGAACGGCGGACGCGGGAGCGCCTCTACCTGGAGGGACTCCTCAACATGGTCGACGACCTGCGCGCGGTGGTCCCGGATCAGGCCCTCGATCGGTTCGTCGGCCTGATCCACGCCGTGCAGGACGAGGAGCGGTTCATCGCCGCTGTCCGGGAGACTCGGGGCGAACGGGATGGCCTGGTGGTGAACGTGGGTGACTTTCCTCTCCCCGGGTTGGAGGAGTTCAGTGTGATCACCCACGATTACCGCCCCTACTCCGGAGTGATCGGGGTGATCGCCCCGCTGTGGATGGACTACAGCCGTGCCCTGTCGGCAACGAGCTACATCGCCAACCGGCTGGAGGCCCTCCTCGTCGCGTCATGCAAAAGAACGGTAGGAGGAAGAGATGACGGAAGATAAAGATAAGAAGCTGAATAAGGAAGAAACAGAGGAAAAGCAGGAGCAGCCCCTGGAAGAACTCCTGCGCAAGAAGGATGAGGAGATCCAAAGCTACATCGACCGGCTCAAGCGCCTGCAGGCCGAGTTCGAGAACTACAAGAAGCGGGTCCTGCGGGACATGGCGAGCCTGGAGGAACGGGTCTCCGACCGGGAGGTCCTCGATTTCCTCCCCTTGTACGACAACCTCGAGCGCGCGTTCGCGAGCTACAGCGGGAACAACGACGCGCAGTCGTTCATCGAGGGGATAGAGAGGATCTTCGCCCAGTTCGATCAGATCCTGAAGCAAAAGGGGATAACCCCGATCGAGGCCGAAGGGACCCTGTTCGACCCCGCGCTGCACGAGGCGCTGCTGAGCGTGGAGAGCGACCAGGAACCGAACGTGATCCTGGAGGAGTTCGAGCGCGGGTACCTTCGACGCGGCCGGGTCCTGCGGCCGAGCAAGGTGAAGGTGAGCAAGGGAAAGAGACAGGATACTAAGGAGGATGAAGATGGCGGACAAAGTTAAGGAGAAGATTATCGGAATAGATTTAGGAACGACCAACTCGTGCGTCGCCGTCCTCGAGGGCGGATCCCCGGAGGTGATTCCCAACGCTGAGGGAGAGCGGACCACCCCGTCGGTGGTCGCGTTCACCGAGAACGGGGAGCGCCTCGTCGGGCGGCTGGCCAAGCGCCAGGCGATCACCAACCCAAACCGGACGGTCACCTCGATCAAGCGCAAGATGGGGACCGACTACCGGGTGCGGATCGAGGTGAACGGGAAGGTGGAGGAGTACACCCCGGAGCAGATCTCGGCGATGATCCTGCAGAAGCTGAAGGCCGACGCCGAGGCGCATCTCGGTGGTAAGGTCAAGAAGGCGGTCATCACCGTCCCGGCCTACTTCAACGATGCGCAGCGTCAGGCAACGAAGGACGCAGGGAAGATCGCCGGGCTCGAGGTGATGCGGATCATCAACGAGCCGACCGCGGCCGCCCTTGCCTACGGCCTGGATAAGGCCGAGGAACAGACGATCCTCGTATACGACCTCGGGGGAGGGACGTTCGACGTCTCGATCCTCGAGATCGGAGACGGGGTGTTCGAGGTGGTGGCGACCGACGGTGATACCCAGCTCGGAGGCGACGACTTCGACCGCCGGATCATGGACTGGCTCGTGGACGAGTTCCGCGCCGATACCGGGATCGACCTGACCAAGGATCCGTCCGCGATGCAGCGGCTGAAGGACGCGGCCGAGGCGGCGAAGAAGGAGCTCTCGAGCCGGATGGAGACGACGATCAACCTCCCGTACATCAGCGCCGACTCCACCGGGCCGAAGCACCTGGAGCGCAAGCTCACCCGCGCCAAGTTCGAGCAGATGATCGAGGACTACCTGAACCGGACGATGGACATCGTGGAGGGTGCGCTCAAGGCAGCAGGCAAGACGGAGAAGGACATCGATCAGGTGGTCCTGGTGGGAGGATCGACCCGCATCCCCAAGGTGCAGGAGTTGATCGCGTCCCGCATCCCGGGAAAGATCAACAAGGAGATCAACCCGGACGAGGTCGTGGCGTGCGGCGCGGCGATCCAGGGCGGAGTCCTCGCCGGTGAGGTGGACGAGATCGTGCTTCTCGACGTGACGCCGCTGACGCTCTCCATCGAGACCCTCGGTGGGATCGCCACCCCGCTCATCGAGCGGAACACCACCATCCCGACCGAGAAGACGAAGACGTTCACCACCGCCGAGGACAACCAAACTACGGTGGAGATCCACGTGGTCCAAGGGGAGCGGAAGATGGCGGCGGACAACAAGTCCCTCGGCAAGTTCCAGCTCACCGGGCTTCCGCCTGCTCCGCGCGGGGTGCCGCAGATCGACGTGACGTTCAGCATCGACGCCGACGGGATCCTGCACGTGACCGCGAAGGACAAGGCGACCGGGAAGAGCTCCTCGATCACGATCAAGGAGACCTCGCGCCTGTCCGAGGCCGAGATCGAGCGGATGCGGAAGGAGGCCGAGGAGCACGCCGAGGAGGACAAGCGCCGCGCCGAGGAGATCGAGGTCCGCAATCAGGCCGACCAGCTCGTCTACCAGACCGAGAAGGCGCTGAACGAGCTCGGGGACAAGGTCCCGCAGGCGAAGCGTGCCGAGCTCGAGGACCAGATCCGTCAGCTCAAGGAGAAGCTCTCCAGCAACGCGCCGGTGGATGCCCTGCGCCGGGCGATGGAGGAACTGGCCAAGAGCGCACAGCAGCTCGGAGCAGAGGCGTACAAGCAGGCGTCGACGGAGCAGCAGGCGAGCGGGGCCGGGTCTTCGTCCGAAGAGTCCGAGCCCAAGCCCGGCGATTACGTCGACGCTGAGTATGAGGACAAGGACGAGAACAAGTAAAATGCGGTCTTAGATCACAGCTACGGAGGAAGGGGGCGGCGTGACCAAGCGAGATTACTACGAGATCCTCGGTGTCTCCCGTGACGCGAGCCCGGAGGAGATCAAGCGCGCTTATCGCCGTAAGGCGAAGGAGTTCCATCCGGACCGCAACCCCGGCGACCGCAAGCGCGCGGAGGAGGCGTTCAAGGAGGCGACCGAGGCGTACGAGGTCCTCTCCGACCCGGAGAAGCGGGCCCAGTACGATCGCTACGGTCACGCCGGCCCGGCACAGGGGTTCGACTTCTCTGGGAGCGACTTCCGCCGCGCGCGCGAGGCGTGGTCGGAGTTCGGGTTCGGTGGGTTCGACGACATCTTCGACTTCTTCTTCCGCCAGGGAGCGCCGCAGACGGCGACGCGGACTCAACGCGCCCGGGTGCAACGGGGTGAGGACATCGAGTACAAGCTGCGGATCACCCTGGAGGACGCCGCCACCGGGACCCGGATGCGGATCACTGCCCCGCGGCTGGTCAAGTGCGATCACTGCAACGGGACCGGGATGGAGCCGGGGACGAGCAAGCGGGTCTGTCCGACGTGCGGCGGTCGCGGCCAGGTGGAGTACCGCCAGCAGAGCCTGCTCGGTAGCTTCGTCACGGTGCGCACCTGTCCCGAGTGCAACGGGACCGGGGAGGTGATCGAGCATCCGTGCTCCCGCTGTCATGGAACAGGACGGGTCAAGGAGCGGAGCAAGATCTCGATCAACGTCCCCGCCGGGGTGGACAACGGCTCCCGCCTGCGCCTCAAGGGGCAGGGGAACGCGGGGCCGAACGGCGGACCACCCGGTGATCTGTACATCGTGATCGAGGTCATCCCCCACCCCAAGTTTCGCCGCGAGGGACGCGATATCCACTCCCAGATCAAGGTGAGCTATCCCCAGGCCGTCCTCGGGGCGAAGGTCACGGTCGAGACCCTATGGGGAGAGGAGACGGTGACGATCCCGCCGGGGACGCAGCCCGGGACGGTGATCAGGTTAAAGGGGAAGGGAATGCCCGAGCTGAACGGCCGCGGCCGCGGTGATCACTACATCGAGGTTCAGGTCGACGTGCCGCGCAAGGTCAATTCGGCCCAGCGCCGCCTCCTCCTCGAGCTGCAGCGGACCCTCCCTCCGCCAGAAGGGTCTTGATGACCTCCCGCATCGCTCCGATCGCCCGGGCGCGGTGGCTGATCCGGTTCTTCACGTCCTCTCCCAGCTCGGCCAGGGTTTGGTCGTAGCCGTCGGGGATGAACAGGGGGTCATAGCCGAACCCCCCCTCGCCGCGCGGCGCGGTCGCAATCCTTCCGGATAGAATCCCGTTGCACACGTACTCCCGTCCGTCCGGGAACCGAAGGACAGCGACGTCCACAAACCGGGCGCGACGATCGGTCACCCCGGTCAGATTCTTGAGCAGAAGTGCGTTGTTGCGCGCGTAATCGACCGGCTCGCCTGAGTAGCGGGCCGAGTATACCCCAGGGGCGCCGTCGAGGGCATCGACCTCGAGCCCCGAGTCCTCGGCGAGGACCGGAAGCCCGGTCTCGGCGCAGATCGTCCGTGCCTTGAGCCGAGCGTTCTCCTCGAACGTGGTCCCGGTTTCGGGAACGTCGGAGAACGGGCGGTCGTGGAAGGTCAACAAGGAAACGCCGGAAAGATCGGAAAGGAGCTCCTTCAGCTCCCTGATCTTCCCGGCGTTCTTCGTCCCGAGGAGGATCCTCATCCAGCGCGGACTGGCTGTAACTTCAGCTCGTCGGCGAAGTGACAGGCGACGAAGTGCTCGCCCCCGATGTCGCGGTACTCCGGCGCCTCGGTCTTGCAGATCTCCTTGGCATAGCGACAACGGGGATGGAAGTAGCAGCCCGACGGCGGGTTCACCGGCGAGGGGACGTCGCCCTCGAGCAGGATCCGCTCCACCTCGTAGTCCGGGTCCGGGACCGGTACCGCGGACATCAGCGCCTCGGTGTACGGGTGCTTCGGGTTGGTGAACAGCTCCTCAGTCTCGGCGAGCTCCACCGCCTTGCCGAGGTACATCACCGCCACTCGGTCGGAGATGTGGCGCACCACCGACAGGTCGTGGGCGATGAACAGATAGGTGAGCCCGAAGTCCTTCTGCAGGTCCTCGAGCAGGTTCAGCACCTGGGCCTGGATCGATACATCGAGCGCGGAGACCGGCTCGTCAGCCACGATCAGCTGGGGCTCGAGGGCGAGGGCGCGCGCGATCCCGATCCGCTGGCGCTGTCCACCGGAGAACTCGTGCGGATAGCGCTTCATGTGATCCGGCTTCAGCCCGACCGCTCCGAGGAGCTCCTGCACCCGCTGCTCCCGTTCCTTCCCCTTCGCCACTCCGTGCACGAGGAGCGGCTCACCCACGATCGCTCCCACCGTCATGCGCGGGTTTAAGGAAGAGTAGGGGTCCTGGAATATGATCTGCATGTCGCGGCGCAGCGCTTTCATCGTCTTGCGCGACGCTTTGGCCACATCGACGATCCTGTACTCCTCCCCTGGTTCGGCGAGGGCCTTAGAGCGGAAGTGAATCTCCCCCGCAGTCGGCTCGATCAGCCGCAGGATCGTGCGCCCGGTCGTGGTCTTTCCGCACCCCGACTCCCCCACCAATCCGAGGGTCTCCCCCTCCTTGATGAACAGGTCGACGTCGTCGACCGCCTTCACCTGGGCGACCACCCGGCGGAATACCCCTTTGCGCACCGGGAAGTACTTCTTCAGGTGCTTCACATCGAGCAGGACGTTATCGGAAGACAATCTCAAATCACCTCTCTATTCGTACAGCCAGCAGGCCACTGTGTGACCGGGGGCTACTTCCTTGAGCGGTGGGACCTTGGTCTTGCAGATCTCCATTGCGTGCGGGCAACGCGGCTCGAACCCGCACCCGGCCGGGACGTCGAACGGATCCGGGACAACCCCCTTGATCGGGGTGAGCCGTTCCTTCTTCGATGCGAGCGAGGGGATCGAGTTCATCAGCCCCTGGGTGTACGGGTGTTTCGGGTTGTGGAACACCTCGCGTACGTCGGAGCCCTCCACGATCTTCCCCAGGTACATGACGACGACATCGTCGGCCATATCGGCGATCACGCCGAGGTCGTGGGTGATGAACTGGATCGCGGTCTTGAACTCCTTGCGCAGGTCGTTCATCAGGTCGAGGACCTGGGCCTGGATCGTCACGTCGAGGGCGGTCGTCGGCTCGTCGGCGATGAGGAGGGATGGGTTACAGGACAGGGCCATGGCGATCATCGCGCGCTGGCGCATCCCACCGGAGAGCTGGTGCGGGTACTCATCGACCCGCTGCTCCGGAACCGGGATCCCCACCGCGCGCAGCATCTCAATCGCCTTCTCCCGCGCCTGTTTCTTGTTCAGGTGCTGGTGAAGGATGATCGCCTCCATGATCTGGTTTCCGATTGTGTACACCGGGTTGAGCGACGTCATCGGCTCCTGGAAGATCATCGCGATCTGATCCCCGCGGATGGAGCGGTACTCCTTCCCCTTCGGGTTGAGCTTGGTGAGATCAGTGACCTTCCCGTCCTGGTGGAACAGGATCTCCCCCTCCTCGATCTTTCCCGGGGGCATCTGCACGAGCCCCATGATGGAGAGGGCGGTCACCGACTTCCCACAGCCGCTCTCCCCCACGACGCCGAGCGTCTTCTCCGGTTCGATCGTGAAGTCAACCCCGTCCACGGCCCGCACGACCCCGTCTTCGGTGTAAAAGTAGGTCTTCAGTCCGTTAACCTCAATCAGCGGCACCGTTATTTCCCCTCCTCGCGTTTAGTCTCGTTAGTGCAGGATCGATAGGATGAACCCCAAGAGCAGGAACACGCCCGCCAACACAGAGGTCAGGGTCCTCTTCGGGTCTTTGGTCTCATCCCGGCCGAACACCGTGCTCGACATCCCCGCACCGAATGCCCCTCCGAGGCCGGAGTGCTCGCTCATCTGCATGAGGATGAGGCCCATCATGGTGAAGGAATCGATGAAAAACAGGATCTCAAGAATCAATCTCAGCATGTCCCGATCGGTCCTTTCTTTCCTCCCAGGAAAAAATAAGGTTAGGTACCGCATTATAACACGAGGCAAACTCCGTGGCAACTTCCATTACCGCCTTGCAAGTACCCTTCTCGGCCTGTATTCTCACCCCGGGAGGAAGCGTGCGCAAATTGATCTTCGTCACCGGGGGGGTTCTCTCCGGGCTGGGAAAAGGGGTTATCACCGCCTCGATCGGGCTTCTGTTCAAGCTGAGTGGGTACAAGGTCAGCCTACAGAAGATCGACCCCTACCTCAATCTGGATGCGGGCACGATGAACCCATACGAGCATGGGGAGGTGTTCGTCACTCGCGATGGAATGGAGACCGACCTCGACATCGGCCGCTACGAGCGGTTCCTCGGGGAGGAGCTGACCGCGGTCAATTACATGACCACCGGTCAGGTGTACTGGAACGTGATCCGCAAGGAGCGGGCTGGGGAGTTCCTCGGGAAGACGGTCCAGGTCATCCCCCACATCACCGACGAGATCAAGGGGCTGATCCTGAGGGCGGTGGAGGGTGCGGAGATCGGGGTGGTCGAGATCGGGGGGACGGTGGGTGACATCGAGAGCCTCCCGTTCCTCGAGGCGCTGCGTCAGCTCCGGGATGACCTGCCGCGCGAGGACACGTTTTTCGTCCACCTCACCCTCCTCCCGCGTCTCTCTTCCACCGATGAGCTAAAGACGAAGCCAACGCAGCACTCGGTGAAGGAGCTGCGGGCGATCGGGATCCAGCCGGACGCGATCGTCGCCCGTGCCGACGGGCCGCTCCCGGACGGGGTACGGCGGAAGATCGCGCGGTTCTGCGACGTCCCGATGGAGAACGTGATCGAGGATCCGGACCTCGACTCGATCTACGCCGCCCCGCTCGTCCTTCACGACCAGGGCTTAGATGACCGTATCTCCTGCCGGCTCGGCCTTCCCGCCGTCCAGCCGGACCTCTCCGCCTGGACGGAGCGCCTTGCGCGGTTGCGGAACCCAACCCGGGAGGTGCAAATCGGGATCGTGGGAAAATACGTAGAGCTCGAGGATTCCTACATCAGCATCCGCGAGGCTCTGATCCACGCCGGGATCGCCAACGACGCCCGGGTGGAGATGCTGTGGATCCCGGCCGAGGCCGTGGCGCGGGATGGTCCGGAGAAGCACCTGGAGGGGATCGACGGTCTCCTCGTCCCGGGCGGGTTCGGCGACCGGGGGATCGAGGGGAAGGTGGAGGCAATAAGCTACGTGAGAAAACGCAAGATCCCGTTCTTCGGGATCTGTCTCGGTCTCCAGTGTGCGGTGATCGAGTTCGCCCGCGACCGCCTCGGCCTTCCGCAGGCGAACAGCTCGGAGTTCGATCCCCACACCCCGGACCCGGTCATCGACCTTCTCCCTGATCAGGCCGATGTGCGGGACAAGGGAGGGACGATGCGCCTCGGGGAGTACGAGACCGTCCTGAAAAATGGGACGAGGGCCTATGACTGCTATCGGGCCGATCGGATCCGGGAACGCCATCGCCACCGCTACGAGTTCAACCCTGCCTATCGAGAGGCATTCGAGGCGGCAGGGATGGTCGTCTCCGGGACCTCACCCGACGGAAGGCTGGTCGAGATCATCGAGCTTCCGGATCATCCGTGGTACGTCGGGGTGCAGTTCCATCCCGAGTTCACCTCCCGTTTTCTCTTTCCCCATCCGCTCTTCTCCGGCTTTGTCGAGGCATGTCTAAGGCGAAGGGATTCGTCCTCGTCTTCCTGATCCTGGGCCTTGCGGCGGGGGGATACTTCCTCCTTAGAACCCGCCCCGGCCCACCGCCCGCCGAGGACGCCATGACCGGCGTGGTCCTCTTCGGGTACGATCCCGACGGGAACCCGAGCTGGCGGGTGGAGGCGAAGGAGGGGAAGATGGAGCGGGATAAGGGTGAGCTCAAAGACGTGACCCTGACCCTCTACGAGGCCGGGGATCCCCGGCTCACCGTATCGGCCCCGGGCCTCTCCTTCGCCGGAGATCGGGCGAGGTTCACCGGCGGGGTGACGGTGCTCCTGGACGGGGAAGACCGGTTGATCACCGATGAGATCGCCTGGACCAGGGATACCGGGGCCCTGTCCGGGGGTAAGGTGGAGATCGTCTCCTCCGCCGGGCGGATCGCGGCCGAAGGGTTCTCCTACGATCCGAAGGCCGGGAGGCTCTCCCTGGACGGCGGGGTGCGAGCCGAGCTGAGCGATCCCGAGAAGATAAGCGCCGTCGGAGACGTTGCGGAATACGATTCCGGGCGGATGACCATCTCCGGGGATGTGCAGATCACCACTCCCGGAGAGACCTACCGGTGCAAGGCCGCGCGGTACGATTCCAGGACGGTCCTCCTCTCCGGAGGGGTGAAGGGAAAGATCGAGAACGGGACGCTCGCGGCGGATGAGGTCCGGGTGGACGACGAGGGGGTCACCGCCTCCGGCGGGGTGCACCTGTCGCTGAAGCTCGGTTTCTTCGGGAGGATTGGGAATGGCGCTTGAGGCGAAGGGATTGTGCAAGAGCTTCTCCGGGAGGAAAGTCGTCGATTCCCTCTCCCTCTCCGTCGCGCCGGGGCAGGTGATCGGACTCCTCGGGCCGAACGGGGCGGGGAAGACGACGAGCTTTCACATGATCATCGGGTTTCTCGCCGCCGATGCCGGTGACGTGTTCCTGGACGGGCGTGCGATCTCCCGGCTCCCGTTCTACCGGCGGGCGCGGCTCGGGATCGGGTATCTTCCCCAGGAGCCGTCGGTGTTCACCCGGGCGAGCGTTCAGGAGAACCTCGATCTGGTCCTGGAGGTCACTGCCACGCGCGGGCGGGAACGCGTCCGGGAGGAGCTGCTCGCCGAGTTCGACCTCGCTCCGCTCCGCCGCCAGCGGGCAGGGAGCCTCTCCTCGGGAGAACGGCGCCGGCTCGAGATCGCGCGGGTCCTCGCCCTGTCCCCGCGGTACATACTCCTCGACGAGCCGTTTTCCGGGATCGACCCGATCTCGGTCGCTGACCTGAAACAGGAGATCGGCAAGCTGCGCGATCGGGGGATCGGACTGGTGATCACCGACCACAACGTGCGGGATGCCCTGTCGATCACCGACTACACCTATCTCATCTATTCGGGTAAGGTGATCACCGCGGGAACGCCGGATGAGATCGTCACCGATCCGCTGGCGCGGAGGTTCTATCTCGGGGAGGGGTTTCAGGCGTAGTTCGCTCGTACAACCGCCGCGCAAGGATGAACGCCCCGAACCCGATGATGAGGACCGCGCTTATCACGTGCGCCGCCCGAATCGGCCCGAGCCACAGGCTGTCCCCGCGGGTGAAGCTGACGATCCCCCGGGCGATCGAGTACAGGATGAAGTACATCGCAGTCAAAAACCCGTCCTTGTACCCCTTCTTTCTGATCCGCCACAGGTAGGCGAAGATCATGAGGTTCAGGATCATCTCGTAGATCATCGACGGGTGGGTCGCCTGGCCGGGGTAGGCCATCCCGGCCGGGGAGTCGGGCGGAAAGTGGATTCCCCACGGGAGGGTGGTCGGGGTTCCGTAGGCATCCCCGTTCATCAGGTTTCCGATCCTCCCGATCGCCTGGCCGAGGATCATGGCCGGGGCGAGGGAATCGGTCAGCGCCCAGAAGTTGATCCGCTTAATCCGGCAGAAGGCGTAGACCGTCGCCGCCCCGGCGATCACCCCGCCGTGGATTGCAAGCCCGCCTTGCCAGATCTTCACGATGTCCCCGAGGTGGCGGGAGTAGTACCCCCACTGGAACGCGACGTAGTAGATCCGCGCCCCGATGATCGCGATCGGGATCGTCCACAGGAGGAGATCGATGAGATCGTCGATCGAAACCGGACGGCGGCTCTCGCCTTCCCCCACGGTGAGCCGCTTGCGTCGCACCTCCCGGGCCGTGAGGTAAAACCCGAGGCTGATCGCGATCACGTACATCAGCCCGTAGTAGCGAATCGTGAGCGGTCCGAGCTTGATCAGGATCGGATGCATGATCTCCCCCTCGTCTGCTATCATGCGTAGTATATGATCGCGAAACCCAAAATGGAAGCCCTACTCGCCTGCGTTGCCGGGATCGGCCTCGCCCTCTCCATGCCCGGCTTTCCGTTCGGGCCCGTGGTTTTCGTCGCCCTTGTCCCGTTGTTCTTCGGGCTCGGAGGGAGGCGGAGCTTCTGGCGGGGATACCTGGCCGGGGCTGTCTTCTTCGGGCTCGACCTGCGCTGGGGCCTCACCCTCACCCGATTCAGTCCCCTCGCCGTTCCAGGGATGATCCTCCTTGTCGCCTACCTCGCGCTCTACTTCGGCCTGTTCAGTTGGGGAACGGAATTCGTCCGCCGTCGGCTCGGGGAGTCCTGGGCGTTCCTCGCGTTCGGACCGCTCCTGTTCACCGGGCTCGAGATCCTGCGCGCGCACGGCCCGCTCGGATCGTGCTTCTCCGATCTCTATCTCGGACTGTACCGGTTCCCGTCCCTTATCCAGGGGGCGAGCATCGTCGGACCATGGGGGATCACCGCCGCGATCGTGTTCGTGAACGGGGCGGTCTACCTCGGAATGAAACGGAGAAATGCGGTCTATCTCGCCGCTGCAGCGGGGATGATCGGATTGATGGCCGCCGGGCTCCTCCTCCCCACCCCCACCGGGACTCCGATCAAGGCGGCGGTCGTGGCCTCGACCGTCCCTCAGGAGGAGAAGCTCGAGGCCCGCAACCTCCTTCTGCTCGCTTCGAAGTACGGCTCCCTTGGGCAGGAAGCGGCTGCGCTTCACCCGAATATCATCGTCTACCCTGAGTCGATCCTCCCCGGGTACATCCTGCAGGATGAGGCCCTGCTCGAACGGTTCTCTTCGCTGGCGAAACAGGGAGGATGCTCGGTCCTGTTGGGAACGGGGGATCTGCGGGCCGGGAGGATCTACAACAGCGTTGCCTTGATCTCCCCGGACGGGGAGGTCTCAGGGGTGTACGACATGGTTCACCCGGTCCCGTTCGGGGAGTACATCCCTGGTCGGCGGTTCCTCGAGCGGATCGGGCTCGGGCGGCTCGCTGCCTCCTTCCTCCCGGTTGATCTCACCCCAGGGGAGGGGTTCATCCCGCTCGGAAAAATCGGGACCCCGATCTGCTTCGAATCGACGTTTCCCGCCCCGGCACGAGGGTTCGTGCGGAACGGGGCCGACCTCCTCGTCACCGTGACGAACGATGCCTGGTTCTCCGGGAGCTCCGAGCTGCTGGATCACTTCGCGTTTGCGGTCTTCCGCGCGGTGGAGAACCGCCGCTGGGTGATCCAGGCGGCGAACGGCGGGATCTCCGGGGCGATCGACCCGCGCGGGCGGATCGTGGAGCACACCCGGGATGAACTGGTGTTCGCGGTTAACGCGGAGCGAGAAAGCGGCCGCTCCCCCTACACCGTGGCGGGGGAACGGCCGCTCTATGCCTGCTTCGGTCTAGTCCTCTTTGTCTCCGGGCTCCTCCGCGTTCACAAATGGAAGCGCGGGAGATGACCCTGCGGGGCGAAGGAGGCGCCCCGCAGGGGCCTGCTTACCTGCGTGACGCGGGCGACAGGTTGTCCCCGGTCGTCGTCAGCTTGGTCACCGATCCGTCGGCGAACGACACGAAGTACAGGTTGAACGAGTTTGTCCCGTCCTTCCGCACGAACGCCATCCCGGAGCCGTCCTCGAGCCAGTACGGGCAGAACTCATCATCACTCGAGGTGATCGTGCCGGCGGTCACCGGGCTGGCGAGCAGTCCGTTGACGTAGTCCTCCAGCGTCTCGGCGTTCGTCCCATCGGAGTCCATCACGTAGATGTCGATGTTCCCACTCTGATCAGTCGAGAACGCGATCTTGCTCCCGTCCGGGGACCAGGCTGGCTTGGAGACCCCGGCGTTCGGCGGCAGGTTGAGTGCAGTCCCCAGGGTCGCCGGATACCCGGCCGAGGAGACATCGCCGTCGCGCCCGGTCGAGTCGTAGAGCTCGGTTGCAGTGGCGGTCGCGCTATCCCACTTCCAGATCGAGCTTCCACCGCTTGCGTTCTTATCGGAGACGAAGACGATGTCGTTATCGATCGGCGAGTAGGCCGGGGCGATCGCCCACGACGGGCTCTGGGTCGTCAGCTTGGCCTGTCCCGTCCCGTCGGCGTTCATCGTCCAGATCTCCCACGTGGTCGCCGATGGGGTCTGCGCGGCGTTCGATGCATACGCGATCTTCGCTCCGGTGTACGACCAGCTCGGCTCGATCTGCTGCGATGCGGTTTGAGTGGTGAGCTTCGTGTTGCTCAGCCCCGCCACCGTCATCTTCCAGATGTTCCAGGTCGTCCCGTCCTCAGCGGCGTACGCGATCTTGTCCCGCGTCCCGCGGAGGAGATCGGGGAACAGCTCGTCGTCAGCCGTGTTGAGGACCACGGCCTGGTCGCTTCCGTCCGCCTTCATCCGGTAGATATCGTAGTCCCCGTCGCGGTTGCTGGCGAAGTTGATCATCGCCGGACCGATCATGACCGCATCTGTAGCCATCCCGATCCGCCCGTCGTTGTCCGTCACCGTCAGGGTGACGGTGTACGTCCCGGCCGCGGTGTATTCGTGGGTGATCGCGGTCGCGGTCGTCACGTCCGTCCCGGTGGCGTGGGGGGAACCGTCCCCGAAATCGAGCTCGTAGCTTGTGATCGTCCCGTCCGGATCGTTGGATTGTGAGATGTCGAACGTGATCGTCACCGGCACCTCGTGGTCATCCGTCGGTTGGATGACGAGGAGGGCGATCGGGGCCTGGCCGAAGAACCCGCGGCAGGCGGAGATCCCGGCGAGTACCGCGATCACCATGACCGCGATGAGCAGGTATTTCCCTCTCTTCTTGCTTCCCGTTGCAGGCATTTAAAACCTCCTTCGCATAAGCGCGCTTTTCAGCATGATCACCTGGCGGTGAGAGTCTACTCCGATTGACGGACTTTCTCCCAGGGACCGGGGGACGGAAGGAGTGGAGGGTTCGTCACAGCCGGAGGTGACGGATGTCGGGGCGAAACTTAGACGGGCATTTGGTGTATATTGGGAGCAAGGAGGAAAATGACGGCGTGTACCACAATACAAGCGAGGTGGATCTATTGCGCGCAGCGTTGGCTGGAGATGTGGATGCATGGGGGGAGATCGTCCTCCGGTACAAGGACGCGGTCTTCGGGCTGTGCCTTGGGTTCGTGCGAAACCGGGCCGATGCCGAGGACTTGACTCATGACACGTTCATCCGCGCCTACGAGAACCTGCGGCGCTACCGGTTGGACAAGAAGTTCTCCACCTGGCTGTTCACCATCGCGTCCAACCTGAGCCGCAACCGCCTCCGGCACCGGCGCTACCACCCGGTCGTCTCCCCTCCGGATCAGATGGTGGGCGGGACCGACCCGGCCGCGATCGTGGCGCGGGAGGCACGGCAGGCGCGGGTGAAGGCGGCCCTTGATTCCCTTCCTCCGGGATATCGGGAGCCGATCGTACTTAGGTATTACAACGAACTTTCGTACAAGGAGATAGCTGATGTCCTCTCCATTCCGGAGGGGACGGTTAAGACGCGGATCCACCGCGCCAAGGTGATGCTGAAGGAGCGGATGGAGCGCAGCGGGGTGATGAAAAATGAAGCCAGAGGATGACTTGGATAGGCTGTTGCGGGATACCCTGAACCAGGAGGTCGTGCAGCACGCATACCTGCTCGAGGGGTTGGAGGATCGGATACGGAGCGAACTCGCCGGCCGTCTGCCTCGGGCCGGCCTCGGGGACCTGTTCCGGCGCCTCCTTGCCCCGACGCGGGGAGCGCGGATCGCCCAACTTGCGGTGGTCGGTGCGACGGCCGTGGTATTCCTCGTCCTCGGGGTGTTCCTCGCCGAGAAGGTACTCCCGACCGGGGGAGGGAGCTTACGCCACGCCGCGGTCGCCGCTGCAGGAACAACCGATGAAGATGTGTTGTTCGTGATGCCGGCCCCGGACGCCAAGAGCGTCGCCGTGGTGGGGAACTTCAACAATTGGTCCCCCACTCCGCTCTCCGATCCGGACGGGGACGGGATCTGGACGGCACGGATCCACCTCTCCCCAGGGAGGTACGAATACGCGTTCGTGGTCGATGGCCACTGGTGGGGACAGGACCCGCTCGCCGACGACTACGTGCGTAGCTTCGGCCAATACAACTCCGTGCGCTACGTGGGCCGGGCCGGGGAGGGAGCATGACCCGTGCGATCGCGCTCGTACTCGGGATTGCGCTCTTGGCATCCGTGGCCGCGGTTGCAGCCACCGCGCCGGACGCCGTGTATCGCGCCCTCTCCGGGATACCCCTCGTTCATCATGATGAGATCGTAAAGGCGTTTGAGATCGGATTTTCCCTCGGGAGGCTCTCTCCGGACCGGATGCTCCCGCTGGTGAACCGGCTCGCGGCCGGAGCCGGGAACCCACAGGAGAAAGAGGGGATCCTCCTCGTGATCGCGCAGGCGTTGGAGGACGATCTCCCGGTCGACCTGCTCGTGGACAAGGCGGAGGAGGGGCTCGCCCGTCGGGTTCCGCTTGCGGTGATCCTGGACGGGTCAGTGGGGCAGTCGCGGATCTTGGGGCTCATCCAGCGCAAGGAGATCTTGGAGGCGGTGCGGGATCTCCTCTACTCCAAGGGGATATTCTCCGCCTCGGGGAAGGGAAAGGCGGTCGCCACCTATCTCCCGATTGGGAGATTCGACCGAATTGTGACCGAGGTTGCTGATGTGTTGTGCGATTACATCGAATCGGGCGGGAGCCCGTTCGACGGACACGTGATTTACGGGGATGTTCAGGCCCGGCTTGAGACTCTATCCCAACTGTGCGAGCCGCCGTTCCTACCTGAGGATGCGGCGCTCGTGTTGGCGAGGATCTCGGCCGGCGATTTGACGAGCGTCATTCTAAAGGTACTAAAATGACAAAAAGGAGGAAACAATGAATAAACGAAGTTTAACGGTACTGGTTCTCCTCGGGCTGATCAGCCTGTTCGGGCTGGTCGCGTTCGGGGACAGCAACGCCCCGGTCGCCCCGAAGGGGATAATCCCCACCCCGCCGGAGAGCGACGCTCTCCAGGTGCAGATCTGGGTCGACAAGGGGGCGTACGCGGTCGGAGAACCGATCACGATTCACTACCGGGTGAACAAGCAAGCGTACGTGTACATCTGGGACATCGAACCGGACGGGACGGCGCATCCCCTGTTCCCCAACACCCGCCCGGGCGGTGATCAGAACTACGTCGGACCGGGGGAGCACGTCGTTCCCGGCGATTGGAAGGTCGCTCCGCCATTGGGGACGGAGTATCTTCAGATCCTCGCCACCACCACCCCGATCGATCTGTTCTCGCTCCGCCGTTGGGGACGGAGTATCTTCAGATCCTCGCCACCACCACCCCGATCGATCTGTTCTCGTTCATGACAAGCGATCCCGATCAATTTCGGCAGCAGGTACAGGCGCACGTCCTCGGGATTGTGCCGGTGGAGGAGCGGAGCTGGAACTTCACCAGCTTCGAGATCGTCTCCGGCACCCCGCCTGCATACGGGACTCTCGTCATCAACTCGACTCCGAGCTTCGCGTTGGTTTATCTCGATGGCGTATACGTTGGGTACACTCCGCGCACGGTGCACGTCCGGCAGGGCTACCACCAGCTCCTGGTGCGCAAGGCCGGGTACAACGATTGGGCGAAGGGGGTGTTCGTGATCGCCGGGTTCACCCGCACGATCAACGTGAACCTCACCCCGAGCGCCCCGGCGAACCAGCCCCCGACGGCGGCGTTCACCTTCTCCCCCGCAAACCCGATGGTCGGACAGCAGGTCCTGTTCAACGGGTCCAGCTCTTCCGATGCTGACGGAAGCGTTGTCTCCTATCGCTGGGACTTCGGGGACGGGACGACGAGCGGACCGTCCGGAGCGAGCTCCGTCTACCACGCGTTCGCGGCCGCGGGGACATACACCGTCACCCTCACCGTCACCGACGACGGCGGATTGACCGACTCTACGTCGCAGACGGTCCAGGTCGGGGCCCCGAACCAGCCGCCGGTCGCCGCGTTCAGCTTCTCCCCGGCGCACCCGATGGCAGGTGACTGGGTGCAGTTCGACGGTTCAGCATCGTTTGACCCCGACGGAACGATCACCGCCTACTCCTGGAACTTCGGCGATGGTTCGACCGCGAGCGGGGTCAGTCGCTACCATCAGTTCACGGCACCGGGGACGTACACCGTCACCCTCACCGTCACCGACAACGGCGGGTTGACCAACTCCACCACGCAGACGGTGCAGGTCGGTAGTCCAAACCAGCCGCCGGTCGCCGCGTTCAGCTTCTCCCCGACGCATCCGGGGGTCGGCCAGTGGGTGCAGTTCGATGGATCGGCGTCGTTCGATCCTGACGGCTCTATCACCGCCTACTCCTGGAACTTCGGCGACGGTTCGACCGCGAGCGGGGTCAGTCGCTACCACCAGTTCACGGCGCCGGGGACGTACACCGTCACCCTCACCGTCACCGACGACGGTGGGTTGACCAACTCCATCACGCAGACGGTGCAGGTCACCGCCCCGAACCAGGCCCCGACGGCGGCGTTCAACTACTCCCCGACCAACCCCGGAGTGGGGGCGTGGGTGCGATTCGATGCATCCAGTTCCGCCGATCCGGATGGGTCGATAACGGCCTATTCCTGGAACTTCGGCGACGGGAACACCTCGACCACCGGTCCGGTCGTCTACCACCAGTTCACGGCGCCGGGGACGTACACCGTCACCCTGACCGTGACCGATGACGGTGGACTGACGAACTCCGTCTCCCACACCGTGCAGGTCGGGCCGACGAACCAGCCGCCGGTCGCTGCGTTCAACTATAGCCCGCCTGCCCCGAATGTGGGTGAGGCGATCACCCTGAATGCCGCGGCATCCTACGACCCGGACGGATCGATCACCGCCTATCGCTGGGACCTCGACGGCGACGGGGTCGACGATACGACAGGGCAGATCATCTCCGTCCGCTACTACAACCCCGGGGTGCACCAGGTGCGGCTCACCGTGATCGACAATCAGGGGCTGTCCGCCTCCACCACCCAGGGAATCATGGTCGGTGCCGGTGGCGGGGTCCCGGGACCCGGACCGGCGATGGACGGAACCCCTGGGATCTTCGTATGGGGTACCGACACCTGGCACGTGACGGTTAACGCCGGGACCGGCTGGACCAGCCCGCACGCTTACCGACTCGAGCTCCGCACCGACGGATCGTTCACCAACGTCAACCGCTCAGAGAGCGGCGGGGTCGCCCCAATGGGGGTCATCCCGTCCCCGTCCGACAGCGGCAAGACCCTCGTCTTCGACGGGAGCCTGCAGCAGGGGCGCGTCGACTACACGTTCAAGGTCTCCGGATCGAAGAGCATCTACATGAGCCTGAAGCTGGACGTGGACGGCAACGGTACCCTGGATGAATCACCCGGGTTCATCCACCTGCGGGACCTGATGGTTAACCCGCCGACCGCTCCGTTCGTCGTCGGACTCCCCCAGGGGAGTTCCGGGCCGCTCGTCCCGAGCGTGAACTTCCGGATCGGGCGGGCGCTTCAGTACACGAGCACGGTCCGGTTCGTCATCTACATAACCGACATCGAGACCCTGGAAGGGATCTAACCGGAATCGTCAGGGCGGGGCCGTATACGCGGCCCCGCTTTTTATTTGCCCCTCCGGTCGGGCCGGGTGTAAGATAGCCTCACCATGACCGGAAGGATCCTCGCCCTCGACTGGAAGCTCCCCCATCCCCGGGTGGTGGCCGGGGAGTTCTTCACCGCCGATTCCATCTCCGCGTTCACCGCCGCGTTCATCGACCCTGATGAGATACCGACCCGGTGGACCTACGCGGTCCCGCCGGAGCGGGACGGGGTGAGACGCACCTATCTCGATCAGGACCGCGGATTCGGGCGCGTCCTCTCCCGCGCCTTCGCCCGGCGGCGGGCGGAGGCGGCTGACCTCCTGTACAAGGGAGGTGGAATCCTTGTCTGTCGCCTCCGCCCGCGTGGCGACCCGCTCGAGCTCGTCACCCCGGACGGACCGCTCGAGCGGCTCGATCGCTACAGCTTCCTCCCCTCCCTCTCCCTCGTCGACCGCCAGCACCAGCTCTCGTTCCCGGCGAACGCCCGGTTCGTCCCCCGCCGCGGGAGCGACGTGATCGTAACCGGGGTCGACGACCCGTTCGCCGATTACCTGCGCGAGTTCTCCGGAAGGATCTCCTACCGCGCTGTCTACCAGGACATCCTCGAGACCCCGCTGGAGCGGTTCGCGACCGTTCTCGCCCACAACCGGGTCGGGGACGTGGTCGGGCTCTCCCTCCCGTTCGACGAGGGAAGGCTCGTCCTCCTCCCGCCCCTGGATGGGGTCCCGCCGGAGCGCGAGGCCGCGGCCCTGGTGGAGGCGGTCGACCAGATGAGCATCCGCCCCCCGTTCGTTCCGGTCCCAGACTGGCTCTCCGGCTATTCCCTCCCAGGGGAGGACGCCCTCGCCGACGAGCTGCGGAGCCTGATCGAGCGGCGGGACAAGCTGGCGGCGAAGGTGGAGGAGGTGCGGACCCGCCTCGAGGAAGCGAGCAGGTACAAGCGCCTTCTGTACACAAAAGGACGGTTCTCGTTCCTTCCCGCAGTCCGGGACGCGTTTCGCGCCCTCGGGTTCGAGGCCGAGGAGGCCGGGGACGAGCTTGTGGTGCGCAGTCCCGAGGGGGACGCGATCGTCGCCGCCGCGGCCGCGGACTCCGGCCCGGTCGGTCTCCCCTCCTACCGCCGACTCCTCGCCCGGGTCGACCAGGCCCGCACCGACGGGACCGGCCCGCACAAGGGGATCCTCGTAGTGAGCGGTGGAATCGGGCTCGATCCCAAGCGGCGGAAGACCGAGTTCACCCCCGAGGTCCTGCGCGGCTGCAAGTCACAGGGGTTCTGTTTGATCACCGCCTACTCCCTGTACAAGCTCGTCCGCGCCGCGCTTGCGGCACGGGATGAGGAGGGGAACGCGACGGTCAGAAAGCGGATCCTCGAGTGCGAGGGGGAGTTCCGCGAGTGAGTCCGGTCGCAGCCGCAGTCCTGTTCGTGATCCTCGTGCCCGTGAGCGGTGCCGGCTCCGCCCTGTTCGCCGGGTGGATGCGGCGGGCCCGCCTCGGCCAGGCGATCCGAGACTACGGACCGCGGTTGCACGAGCAGAAGGCGGGTACCCCGACGATGGGAGGGGCGGTCGTCCTCGCCCTGTGGGGGATCGCGGTCGGGGCAATACCCGAGCTTCGGACCGGTCCCGGGGCATTCGTGCTCGGGGCCGGGCTCCTCGCCGGGGCGGTCGGGGGAATCGACGACCTGATCGCCCTGCGGCGGGGACGATCGCTCGGGCTCAGGCCCTATCAGAAGATCGTCCTCCTCAGCCTGGCGGCCGGGGCCCTGTTCCTGGCGTTCCCCGAGATCGGAAGGATCCCGTTTGCCATCCCGTTCTCCCGCGCGGAGGTGATCCTCCCGAGCTGGGCCGCGTTCCTCGTCTACTGGCTCGTCTTCCTCTCCGCGACGAACGGGATGAACCTGACCGACGGCCTCGACGGCCTCGCCGCCGGGACGACGGTGGTGATCATTTCCGGGTTCCTCCTCATCGCCCCCGGCGCGGCGGCCCTCTTCCCCCTCGTTCCGATCCTCATCGGCTTCCTGTGGGTCAACTCTCACCCAGCGCGCCTGTTTCTCGGGGACGTGGGCGCGTTCGGGCTCGGGGGGGCGGTCGCCGGGGCGGCGATCGTCACCGGGACTTCGTTCCTCCTCCCGCTCCTCGCCGGGCTGGTGGTCCTCGAGGCCGGGTCGGTCATCCTGCAGGTGGCATCGTTCAAGCTCTTCGGCAGGAGGGTGTTCAAGATCAGCCCGCTGCACCACCACTTCGAGCATGCGGAGGGGATCGATTACGAGTTCTTGCTCCCGGATGCGGAGTGGCCGGAGGAGAAGATCGTGATCAGGCTCTGGATCGTCGCCGGGCTGTTCGCCGCCCTCGGGGTGATCGCGGCCCTGACTGGTGCCGGAGGTGGGACTTGAACCCACACGAGGTGTAATCCTCACAGGATCCTGAATCCTGCGCGTCTGCCAATTCCGCCACTCCGGCTCGACACGGGAAAGTTTAATTTCCCGCGGGAATCCTGTCAACTAGTCGATATAACCCAGGTCGCGCAGGCGCCGCTCCACCTCTGCCTCCTCTTCCGCGGAGTACGGGGCGAGGTAGCCTGCCTCGGTCAGGGCCGTCCGCAGGAGCGCCTCGACGTACTCGGAGACGGATCCGGCCGAAAGCTCGGAGAGGTGGTCCTCGATCGCCTGGACGAGATCCTCGGAGATCTCGAGCGTGCGTTTGTCGGTCATTCCTCCTCCTTCAGCCCGAAATGCTCGAGGATCATCCCCTTGATCTCAAGCAGGGACCGACCCGTTTTTGTATCCCCGGGGCGGGAGATCAGGATCCCGTACGGAGCGTGGTTGGCATCGTCCGGGCCGGTGTCGTTCTCGTGGAAGTGGATCCTGTTCCAGCCGATCGTCCCGATCGACCGCCAGCGCAGATCCCCGAAGTAAACGAAGAGATCGGGCGGGATCCCGTTCACCTCGGAATAGAGCTCCTCCGGGCGCAGGACGCGCGTCCCGATCGGCTTTTCGTCTTCATCCGGGATCGCGGCGATCGCGGCCGCAAGCTCGGCCCGCACCCGGTCGTAATCCCCCGGCGGGACGATCCCTTCCGGTTCCCTCCCCGCGACGTTCAGGAACACCCGGCCGTAGTACCCTCCCTCGCCCCACGCCACCGTGCGCGACCAGTCGACGAGCCCGGCCTCGATCAGCTCCCCCATTCGGGTCGGCTTGTCCGGGTAATCCCGCAACGTTAAGTACCCCTCCTGGATCAACCACTCGTTGATCCCGATCCCGCCCTCCATCCGTTGCGCCCCATGGTCGGAGACAATGAGGACCCGGGTGTCGGCCGGCATGGCGTCGAGGAGCCGTGCGATCTCGGAGTCGATCAGGCGGTAGTAGGCGGGGATCGCGTCGTGGAACGGGCTTGTTGGATCGTATTTCCGGTGAGCCTTGTCGTAGTGCGACCACAGGCCGTGATGAATCCGGTCGGTCCCGATCTCGACCATCCCGAAGAAGTCCCAGTCGTGGTGCGTGACGAGGTGGCGGGCGAGCGCGAACCGCCTCTCCGTCATCCGGCGCAGCTCCTCGATCAGCCACGGCTTGTCGTCGGTGCGGAACCCGCGCACGTCGAGGATGTACTCCCCGACGGCACGGGAGATCTCGTCCCGCAGCGCCGCGGGGTAGGTATACCCGGAATCGGTCCCCGGGGCGAGAAACCCGGATACCAAAAGCCCGCGCACCGGCTTGGGAGGGTAGGTCCCGGGGATCCCGAGGAGGATCGACCTGAGCCCGTGCCGTCCGAGGACGTCCCAGACGGTCTCGGCGCGAAACGCGGCCGATGTGGCAATCCGAAGGCCGGTGTAGGAGTAATCAGCGCGGTTCCTGAACCCGTACACCCCGAACTTTCCCGGGTCGACCCCGGTCATCATGCTCATCCATGCCGGGATCGTGATCGGCGGGTCGACCGAGCGCAAGCGCCCGAAGCTTCCTTCCTCCACCAGGGCGGAGAGCGTGGGCAGCTGGGGGAGGAGGTCACGCAATAGGTCCGGGTCGGCGCAGTCGAGCCCGATCAGCGCAAGCCTACTCATTCCATCCCCGTTTCAGGATCTCGGCCACCTCCGGCCGGGTGAACTCCGCCGGAAGGTCCTTCCCCGCTTGCAGCAGTTCCCTTACCTTCGTCCCGGAGAGGAAGACGTGATCCTCGTTTCCGTGCGGGCATGTCTTGGAGGTCGCCATCTGGCCACATTTTTTGCAGTAGAACGCATGCTCGAACTTAAGCGGCGTGATCCCTAGTTCGGTCGGATCGAAGCGATCGAAGACCTCCTGCGCGGCGTAGGTCCCGTAGTAGTTCCCCACCCCGGCGTGATCGCGGCCGATGATGATGTGGGTGCACCCGTAGTTGCGCCTGCAGATCGCGTGGAAGACCGCCTCGCGCGGACCGGCGTAGCGCATCGGTGCGGGGAACGTCCCGAGGAACACTCGGTCTTCAGGGAAGTAGTTTTCGATTATCGCTTTGTAGCACTCCATCCGCACCCGGGCCGGGACGTCCCCGGGCTTCGTCTCCCCGACGAGCGGGTTGATGAACAGGCCGTCGGCCATCTCCAGGGCGCACTTCTGCAGGTATTCATGCGCGCGGTGGATCGGGTTTCTCGTCTGGAAGGCGACGATCGTCTTCCATCCCTTCTCCGCGAATACGCGCCGCGTCTCCGCCGGGTCGAAGCGGTGGGTGGGAAATTCCGTCGGGACCCGCTGCAAGAGCTCGATCTCACCCCCGATGAGGGTCGTTGGCTCGGAATAGAGCCGCGCCACCCCGGGGTGGTTCGGGTCATCCGTCCCGTAGACGAGGGCCGCCTCCCGGGCGGGATCGCGGTGGTAGACAGCGCTCACGCGCATGGTCCCGTACACCGTTCCGTCCTGGCTTGCAAGCGCAACCCGATCACCGGAGGGGGGAGTGTCAACCGGGAGGACGATCGGGATCGGCCAGATCGTCCCGTCGGGGAGGCGCCAATTCTCGAGGACGGATTCGTACGCCTCGTTGTCCATGAACCCGGAGAGCGGGCTGTACAGGCCGGAGGCGATGTTGTCGAGCTCGGAGAGATGGAATCGGGATAACGTGAGCACGGGGAGCCCCTCAACCCGGGGGCGGTCGGAGTCGGCCAGGATGCGATTCACGAGGGTGCCGCCGTGAGGAGGAATCATTTCGCCTCCCGCGCCGGGACGCGGGCCGGGATCAGGCCGCGGTCCTCGAGGTAGCTCAGGATCTTCCCGAGCGATTCTTCGACCGTCTCCTTGTCCGTGTGTACGACAATCTCCGCGTCCTCCGGCGGTTCGTACGGGTCGTCGATCCCGGTGAACCCGGTGATCTCCCCGGCAAGGGCTTTCTTGTACAACCCCTTCGGGTCGCGGGAGATCAGGGTCTCAAGCGGGCATTCCACATACACCTCGATGAAGTTGTGGCAGCGCCTCCGCGCCTCGGCCCGCGCTTCCCGGTACGGGGAGATGAACGCACATGTCGTCGCCACCCCGTTCTTGCTCAACAGCTCAGCGACGAACGTGACGCGACGAATGTTCTCGTCCCGGTCCTCCTTGGAGAAGCCGAGGTCGCGCGTCAGGTCCTGGCGGACCACATCCCCGTCCAACCGCTGTACGAACCGAATCCCCCGCTCCCGCAGGGCCCGCTCCAGTGCCATGGCAAGGGTCGTCTTCCCCGACCCTGATAGCCCGGTGAACCAAACCACAAACCCTTCTCGCATTCCCATCCTTTCGTGTTACAGGTAGCCCAGGTTACGGAGCCGGGTGCGCACGAGCTCGATCTCCTCTGGAGTGAGGCCCGTGGGCCGTTCCCCCTTGGCGGCGACAAGGTCGCGCAGCACGTACACCACGAACTCGTTCACCGAGCGGAACCCGGTTCCTTCGATCACCTGCTGCAGCTGCTCATACAGCGGCCGCGGGATCTTAAGCGTCACTCGTTCGGCCATCGTACTCTATTTATAGCCCAATCGTATTACAGAAGCAACCGCACGTGTTTAAAAAGCGCATCACATCGGCGGGAATTGGTCGCGAGGAGGGTCCTGGTTCGAATCGAGGAGTCCCACGAGCACACCGTTTTCGGTTAGGTAGGCACGGAGGAGCGCGGAGAAGAGTCTCCCGTGATGAGGAATCTTCAGGTGCAGAAGCTCGTGCACGATCACCTCAGCGCGGACCCCCGCCGGTTGACGGAGAAGTCCTGTGTCGAAGGTCAGCCTTCCCCGGGAGGAGCAGCTTG